>JAUVIR010000053.1 GCA_030592645.1 Candidatus Fermentibacterota bacterium
CGCACAAACCCGATACTCCCCATGGCAGAGCAATGCATCGAGAAGGCATTCTGTGACAGGATGCGGACAGTACAGGATCGATTGCGTTCTCGCTGCTGCCCATCAGGGGCCGCGCAATTGAAAACAGGAACATCAGACCAGCAGGAACTCCCAGAAGAATGGCAAGCACCAGCCTGCCACGGCGAAAGCTGCTTTTCATGCTATCCCTAACATACTCAGAAGAATATTATCTGGGTTCCTCTATCCAGATGATCCTTATCTGGTTATCCGCTTCTATCTCTCCCAGCTCAGCGATATAGGCGGTAACCGCCTCCATAAGAGAAATATTCGCAGGAACCACTTCGTGCTCAAGCATTATATCGTAACCCACATTACCCTGGGCAAGATATCCTGAGGTGACAAATTGGTAAGTTCTTTCAAGATCCAGCGGTTCTCCGCCTATCAGCATATTCTCGATTTTCTCTCCGTCAGGCATCGCCTGATTTCGATCTGCAGTAAGACCGCCTATCTCCATATCCCGGCGTCGTCCCTGCATACCGGTCTCGAGTATCTCTTTGAGCTCAGCTCCAGTCAGTTCCAGAACAAAGAGGTCTTCTTCGAATGGGATCGCCTGGTAAATGACTCTTTGAGTTATGGGGCCTCTGGGTATAGCAGCCCTTATACCTCCGCGATTCATGAGGGCAACATCGGCATCGGTACTGAAGAGCATAGCATCGGCAATAAGCCTTCCCATTGGATGTTCAGCGTTCCCTCTTGGTATCTGCTCGACGGCTTCAGCCAGTACCTGATCCATTCCGGCTTCGGCAATGGATCTGAAGCCTTCTATCATTTCCGCTATCTCTGGATCCGGCCAGAATTCATCATGGAGAAGGCTGATGTATTCCTCTCCCTCGGGGAGATCGTATCCGATCAGGGTCTTTGTATCTGTATCTATCTCCAGACGTATGCGGCCGATACCAGTTCCGTTGGCGTATCCCTGGACTACCAGCGTATGGTTTACCGGGCTTACCCAGGGCTCGGCGAAGCCAAGATGAGTATGCCCTGACACTATAAGATCGATCCCGGGGACAAGACACGTGAGCTCCGCATGATTCATGCAGAAATCTTTCGTATACTCCTCGCCTGCGTTCCAGGCTTCGTAAACCCTATCAAGGTATTTGTCCGGATCCCCCGGCTGTCCTAGATGGGAAACAAGTATGATGATGTCGGCTCCCTGCTCCTCAACTTCCTCTATGTACCTTTCTGTACACTCAACTTCGTTCAGGAAGATATAGTCTTCGAGAAGCTCAGGGGTGACGAGCCCGTATGTATCAGTCGTGACCAGTCCTATGAAAGCGATACTGACACCGTCATAGTCAATGATCTCGTAGGGGATGACAGGATAAGGGATTTCCCCGGTAGCTGAATCCACAAAATTCGCGCAGACAACAGGGAAATCAGCCTGCTCACAAAGATCCAGAGCATTCCAGGTACCATCGTCAAAATCATGATTGCCGAGGGTCATCATATCGTAACCCGCGGCGTTCATCCACTCCATTATGAATTCTCCGGTTTCGTAGTTCCCGGTGGGTGTTCCCTGGTAGATATCACCCGCATCGATCAGAAGGCAGTATTCACCGTTCTCACTGCACTCCTCCCGGACTCTATTAACGTAGGAGCATATGTATGCGCCACCACCGATCATGGGAGGGAAGTCGGGATTCATGAAAGTGGCTTCCCTTGGCACTATTCCGCCATGTATATCGTTTGTGTGCAGGATATTCAGATATATGGTGTCCGCGCCTGCCGCAGCGATCAGGGCAAGCAGCAGAACAGGTAGCAGTATTCTCACTTTATCCTCCCGCCTACAAGTCAAATACTCGGCTGATAGAGAACATCACTTTGGTATCCGTTTCCTCAATGGTCAGGCTGTCTCCCGATACGAATGATGGAAGACCGGTGATCCCGGTCTGCCTCCACCTGTCAGGAGAGAAACTTGCTCCAATGTCAAGATTCCATTCGCCGATAGAGAAACCCAGTCCCGTAGTGAAATTCATTCTGTCAAGAGAGCTTGCTATGGGTGAACGCTTGTAACCGAAACCGAATCTGGCCACCGGACCTCCCGGAAGCGTGTTCTCGACTCCGGCATTAAGTCCCCAGGAATTCTTCAGCCCGAGGTTCTCGCTCTCGAATTCCAGGGAGCCATCTGAACTCCAGAAGAATTCTCCTATGAATCTCGATCTCAGACTATTCCCCGGAATGTATATCGAGCCGAGTCTCACGGTCATCGGCATATCCAGATCGTAATCCGTTTCGGAAAGCACATTCCAGATGACGGGATCGCCGTCCTGCCGGGGAGAGACCGAAAGAGGCATGGGATACTCGAGCGCCGCGCTGATAAAAACTCTGTCATCAGGAGCGAACAGTACCGAACCTCTTGTAACGATACCGCTTACCGATTCACTTCGATGGGAATGTATACTGTCAAGAGAGGGATCGGCGTATGTAACTTCCCAGGTAACATCACGGGAACCCGTAACGTAGCCCCCGGCAAGACCGAAGGAGAAAACGTCGGAGGGGACAAAGGACACAGCCATAGTGAACTCATTCAGTAAACCGGACACATCCAATCTTTCATCTCCGGTTATTACGTAGGCAGCGTCCCTCAAAGTACGCTCATAAGTGTACCCGTAAAACGCCGGTACCCTCCATCCGGCCGCAAATGCCAGAGATTCCGGAAGACCGCCCCAACCTCTGACGGCAAGTGCAACTCCGCCGGGAAAGAAATCGATACCTTTGTTGAAGGCTATTTCGGACTCACCTATGGAGCTTTCGAACTGATCGTAAACGCGCCTGGTCCGTTTCTCAACGAAGAAATCCATACCAGCCGCGAATTCCACCTGCAGCCCGTGGTCTGTAATACCCAGAAGAGACGGGTTAACCAGTATCCCAAGGGCGGAAACCTCCATAAAGCCGCTGCCGCCCATACCGCAAGATACGGCTGAAACGGAGCCTACCGGGTTGCCGAGCCACATGACTTCGGGAAGCCCGGCGATCAAAAACGATAATATTCCTGCTGCAATAATGCTCATTCTTCCTCCACCCTACCAGCGGAAATCCATCTGACATCGGATGCCATAATCTGTAACGTGATCGCAAAAGTCCCTCACCGGGCTGCCTGGATCACCCTCATAATAGAAGGCATCATCGGGGTCAGGTCTGTAGAGACCGGTTCGGGGATAAAAAGTATCTTTTCTCAGCACCCTCAGCCTGAACTGAAGATTGTCTGACAAGTTATTCTTAATGGTCACATAGAATTTTGTACCGTCACCGTCCAGGAAATCTATGCCCGTATCTTCGAATTCCCACTGACTCATCCCGTTGGTGGACCAGAGTGTCGATCCGCCCAGAACAGAGAGGTTATCGGTGAAATTGTGTTCCCACCGGACGGCAATGTAGCCGCCTGTCATCAGTCTGTCATCGCCGTACAGAGGGTTGGGCGTAAGCTCGACCATCCCGTAGCGCAACCGGACATCGAAGTAATCACTGTTCGTGGGAAGGAAAAAAGTCCTGAAAGTGTACTCGGTGGTACGTGAGGTTGTGGGGATCACATCATGCATCTTGGTTTTTTCCTGATACTTGCATTTGAGTCTGAACCTTATAGGAAAATCCGGCCGGTATTCAACCTCACCCTGGAACCTGTGGTTATCAAAGTTCCACGGTATTGAACGCCAGATATCAAGATATACCTTTGTAAAAGTGATGCTCCTGCTTACCTGAAAACGGCTCTCAACATAAATACCCTCTTCGGGCTTGGGGGTTGGCCACTGCGCAAGCTGTGATGCCAGTGGATCGTTCAGATAATAGGGCTTCTCGAAAACGGTATCATCGTATCTAAGCTGCTCGGTGAAACCTCGGTTGTACGGGTTGCTGTATCCAAGATCGTAGTGTCTCCAGATCCCGAGAAGATAAAAGTAATCGTTCTGCCATCTTCCCCTTGCAAGCATTGCTGCCGCTTCATTGTCCTGCCTGACGAATTCACCTTCGAGGCTCACGTTGTCGAGAATTGTCTGGGCGGAAATACTCAGGAAAGAGGATGTTTCCCCGGCGGTCAGGATATCGTACTCCGGGCAATCCCAGTTCTGCGCATCTCCGGGTATATCCAAAGCCTCCGGGGCAGGTACAAGAGAATCGCTGTAGGTGATCCTCATCCCTCCAAGACCCAGCGCAGTACCCCAGGGCAGCAATCCGCTGAAGTCATAAAAGCCGTATCCGCCTAAGGTGGTCTCTCTGACAACATCAGCGTAGGGCCATGTTCTGGTATTGGACATGACAAGTATGTTCGGTGTTCCATCTATACTCCGAAGCGCATCCCTGGAGGAGTTCGAATAGAAAGCATAACCGAGGATCGGACCTGCCCGCATTTCAATTGCTCCGCCTATAAGGGCGAACTGGCGGGTGGATGTCAGATCGGGGTACAGGCCCCATGTCCGGTACGTTGATCTGTACATGAGCTCATCGGAGTTATCGATCATAAGCCCCTGACCGAGGGAAATGTTGTAGTTTCCCAGTACAACCTGGTTCACTACCCCGATATTCTCCATCGAAACAAAACCCTTGGCTATATCGAACCTGTCATTAAGATCACCCAGTTCAATATCCGATACAAGCCCGAATCCGGATGTGGAGTTCCTGCCCCTTGAGAGTCTGACACCCCCGCGGAACCTGTCTCCAAGACCTACACGAACACGGTGCTCCCAGCCGGTTACGTTAACCGCCTGCAGCAGCTCTGTCTGTTCGTTTGCAAGCCTTTCAGTCCACGCGATGCTGTCAGCCTCCGTGTAACCTCTACCGCCTTCCTGAAGATCACATATAGCTGAATGGAGATCACTGAGGATCATGCTCAATCCATCTTCAGCGTTATCTCTGCCGTCACCGCCATCCATAACTATCCTGTAGCTTCCGAAAAACTCCATGGAACGGAGATCAAGCTCACGAACGGACACGTAATCCCTAAGGTTCCGATATCCGTAATAAGTGAGATCGTCGGCATTCCGCAGAGAATAGACACTGGAAACCGCACCCAGGGTGTTAAGCCTTCTCTCAACCGCAGCGGCATCGATGAGGCTGACCCTGTCCAGGCTTCGAAGCTGCCAGGATGTGGCCGAATTTATGGGAATGGGGCGAAGAAGGTAATTCTCCCACATGTCCACCGCGGCGTCACCCGGTCCGTCTTCGGTGGCTAGCCTTTCCATGATACTGATAATATCAGGGGAAATCCTCCCCTCTGAAGGGGGAACCACTACGCAGATGTTCTTGAGGTACTCAAGCTCCTCTGCACCGAACCCGGGTATCTCCATTATATCGTAGATACTGAGGAGACCGCCTGTTTCGTAGATATATGTATAAAGGTCCGATGCCTGCTGTGAATCGAGCCCGCCCAGCCCCTGCAGTTCCTGCAGCGTTGCCGTGTTCAGATCGAACCCTCCCGGGACAACAAGACCCAGGCAGACAGCAAGTATCAGGCTAGAAATCATAAGTCACCCCGAACTGGTGAGTAAGATCCAGTTGAGGATGGGTAATAACGGCGTACTTGAGAGCAATACCAGCAATAGAAGCATCCAGGCCGCCGGATACTGTTACTGGATTACTCTGAGCACCGGCCAGGATCGTTACAAATCCCAACGGAAGAGACTGGCCCACATGAATTCTCATACCGTTGAAATCCCGCGAGAAAGTCAGAGCGGATATCATGCTCGTTGCCGGCTCATACCGGAGCCCCACGTCTATTCTCCTTCTGAGGTATTCGCTGCTCTCTCCCAGTCTTGCCTGAAATGGATTTCTTACCGCTGCGGCAAGAAGCCACCGATTATACATCCTTACCTGAAACCCCATATTCACTGCTATTGCGGTGGCGCTCCCGTACTCGGAAACTCCATCGGCAATTGATGCCCTGTAAAACAGTGGCTGCAGTCCGAATGACATATCATCTGTAAGCATTCCGGCGAGGGTCACGGCGGCCATCTGTTCGCTGTAGAGGTCTCCACCGAAATAACGGAGATTAACACCGACATTCCATCTTTTTATGAGGTGGAATACGCCGTCAATCCCATAGGTTCCGAAATCAATTTCTGAAAACGGAAGCCTGCCGGAAACGGTGATGGTTCTGGTGCCGATTCCCCCAATAGCAGCAGGGTTATATAGAGCCATTTCGGCTCCGAAAAGGACAACACCGGTACCCCCCATAGCCTGGGATGCCACCCCTATCTCAAGTTCCTCGAAAGCCGCACCTGACTGCCCTGCCAGAATCAGAAGGGCAAAGAAATATACTGCTGGTTTGATACGCATCATTGCCACCTCAATTCAGCGGAGCTGCTACGACCACGGTCTCAGTCGTAGTATACCGCTTGCCGTCTGCATCCACTCCTTCCAGCAGAACCACATAGGGTCCTATTGGAAGAATCTCTCCTGAATCATTCTTTCCGTTCCACTGCACTACGTCACCGGCAGGGCGCGAGTCGGCAAGATGCCTGACATCCCTTCCGGATCTATCGAAAACGGTAAGTGTGAACCTCATGTCAGATGAACCGCCGTACTCCATATTCAGAGTTTCACCAAGTGAAGGTGCAAATGGATTGCCGGTAAGCAAAGTAAGGTGAAATCCATCCGAAATGGAAGGCTGATAAACCTGCAGATCTGACTGGTACCTCGGGAGCAGCTGATAACCGCTGTCGTACGGCGGCTCTGAATCGTACTGTCCTCCGATGCCTATGAGGAACAGGCGTGTTCCGGCTGTAATGCTGGAAACGCTTATTCCGGTTGATTCGTTCACGCGGACGGCAACGGCAGTCTGTCCGTTCCATACGCTGAAATTGTAGCCTCCTCCGGCTGATTCGGGATCGTTGGCAACGGTTACCCATTGCCCTGTTGTGCTGCTTCCCAGTGCAAGAAGAAGTCCTTCAACACCCTCATTGACACCATGATTCAGACCAAGGAAGAAGGGTTGCGGAACTCCGGGCGTATCAATGTAAACGAAATCCGATGATGATGAAGGGGATATTTCAACCAGACCATTATACTGCATGATCTCGCCGGTCATCCTCCATCGTTCTCCAGCCGTTATGGTTCCGGGACTTGAAGAACTGTAAGCGTAAACATTTATACCCGCAGTGGAGTCCTGCGCATAGAAACTCAAGCCTGTTGTGGAGAAAAGAGTCCCCTCGCAGGTGGCAATTCCCTCAATAGTCATTATCTCACCCAGGTGATCAGGTATTCCGTCTCCATTGAGGTCTTCCCGGGCTTCCTCAATGGTTACCGTCTGGGCTCCGGCCAGCCCTATGAACATTGTTAGAATCAGAACCGGGAAACTATTTCTCATCGTCTCCCCTTTCATAATTTTGTATTAATCAATCCAGTTCGGACCCAAGCTCCGCATCCGCGAGTCTTGCAGCCCTTCCCAGAGCATCTTCTGCGCTCATTCTTCCGTAGAGCGCGATTTCAACAGCTTCGGACAGAAACAATCTGCCATCGTACCAGAATGTTCTCTGCGGTTCGAATTGAGCGTACTCCACCTGAAGCATTACATCCATCAATCCGGGGTACTTCTGAAGACGTTCCTGTATCTCGGGATAATCCAGGGAACTGCTGGTTGCCGGGATATAGCCGGTAGCAGCACTCCATCTTGCCTGCTGCAGGGGTTCTGTGAACCATTTTATGAATTCCCATGCGGCTTCCACCTCGGCGGAGTCGGACTTGAACAAGATCACATTCGTTCCGGCAATAACAACGGCCCGTTCCCTGTCCCGCGGAAGAGGTGCTATACCGAGAGTGAAAACACTCTCTCCATTCTCCTCCATTCTTTCCATGTTCTTCTCCATGAAAGCCAATGAGACTGTGGATCCCTGAACAATCCCGACTTTGCCATCTGCAAAGTCATTCTGGTGCGTGTAGCCAGAGGAGATTCTTGCAGATCCGTCTGTGTGTATCAGATCTATCAGCAGCTGCAGCGCGTCTATCCCCTCCGGAGAAGCGAAGGCGGTTCTGGTGCTGTCACTGTTGAGAAGTCTCCCGCCTCTCTGGAGAAGCAGGTTCTCGAACATCCCTACGCTGGGAGTGAATGCTGTTCCCCAGCGATCGCAGTCGTCAAGCAGGTCTCCGTCGTTATTCCCATCCCTTGTAAGTGCCATGAGAACCATCCGGTAATCCTCCCACGTATCGGGAGGCTGCAGTCCGAGGCTGTCCATCATTTCAACATTGTAATAAAGAGTCTGCACGCTCTTGTTGAAGGGGAAGCTGTATATGCGGCCGTCATAGGTATTATTGCGCTGGAAAACGGGGAAAAAATCGTTATTCCAGCGATCGGTGATCTCTTCGGAATCAAGTTCCATAAGCGAATCCAGCGGAACGAGGGCATTGCCTCTTATGAGCTGGGATGTCCAGGTTTCGTATGCCTGGGCAACCACGGGTGTATCCCCTGCCATTACACTGGCCAGTATTTTCTGGCAGAGGGCTCTGTAATTACCCATGCTGACCGGGATGATCTCTATACGGGGATGTGTTGTGTTGAATTCCGTAATGAGGGTATCCTCAAGGTATTCTCCCAGGGGACCGCCCATCGCGTGCCAGAAGAGAACCTCTGTTACTCCGTCACTGTTGGGATCGTTGTTCCCGCAAGATAGAAATAGTGCGATCAGGAAAACAGGAAGTAACTTTCTCGGCAGACCGGACCTCCTTAAATCGAATCAGGAAATGCAGCCTAGTATATACTATTTAGTGAAAGCTTCTACCAGAGACAAACAACACTAATCATTACTGCAGCATGTGCCGGAGGGACAGCTGCCCGCCTTATCAGCACACTTCGGCTTGGCGTAGTCGGTCGCATGGAATCCCGGACCCTTGAATATGATTCCGGAACCTGTTCCGATCATTTTTTCAGCGGTACTTCCGCATTCGGGACATTTTCTCTCAGAGGTATCATTCATCTGATGAAATTCATCGAACTTGTGACCGCAATCGCTGCATCTGTACTCGTAAGTTGGCATAGTAATCCCTTTCAATCAATATCGATCATGGTTATCGCATGGGAAGAGCAGGCATTCATGCAGACACCGCATCCGGAGCAGCCCTGCTTCACGTATGCTTTTCCCTTACTGTCAATTCTTATCCTCCGATAAACGCAGGCGGAGCAGCAATCTCCGCAACCCTTACATATTTCGCGGTTGACTACAGCTCTCCGCAGGGGCTCCGGTTTACCGAAAAAACCCTTTCCGGGATATCCTTCAGCCCTTTTTCTTCCAAAAAGAAAGCCTGCCATCCTGTTACAACTCCTTACATCGTATACTAAGGCAATAAACATTCCAGGTAATATGCATACGTTAATGCAATATTGTAAATAACATACGTTTCTCAGAAAAAACGGGAAGTAACTTCTGCGTCAATCTGGCATAACCAGCGGTTTCCCTGAATTTAGATCTTTATTTCAGTATCTACAAAGCCTCGCCCTCAGCAATACTGCTGACTGCAGATGCTGTGAGTCCTTCCCTTACCGCGACGATAAGACCTATCAGAATGATCGGCATGAACTGAGTGGTATGAAACAGCAGAGCCAGTATTCTTACATTCTCCACGGTTATACCGATGAGCCCGGGAAGGACAAGCACCAGGGCGCCATGAACGGTACCGGCTCCGGCAGGAGTGGGGATCATCATACCGATTCCGGCAAGAACCAGGACAAGCAGAGGATAGTACCAGGAAAACTGCAGATGCATTGCCCAGAATACGGGAATAACCGAGAGAACCAGCGCGCCCCATACGCATATAGAGTACAGGCTGACTCGAATGGTATCCCTCCAGTCCCTGAGTATCTCAAGTCCATGGGCAAAGGAAATAAGAAGCTTATCCAGACGAACTGCCAAAGTTTTCAGTCCGATCCATCTGAGGGGAGCGGAGATAACACTGGCTGTCCCTTCCCTCCATCTTCGCAGGGCAATAAGCATCAGAAGAACTGCTACATAGAGCAATCCGGCTGCGATCAGCCCAAGTCTTACGGTACCGTCAAGCTTTGACCAGAGAACGGTAAGTACGATCAGGGTCATGGCTGCGAGTGTAAGCCCGTCAAAAATCCTTGCAAGAACCACGGTCGCGAAGGAACTGGCTCTGGACACTGAGGTTTTTCTGGAAAGAAGCAGGGCTCTCACTATCTCCCCCACGCGCCCCGGAAGAAGTGCATTAACGAAAAAACCAGTGATGAGGGGACCCGCAGCATCCCCCGCTGACACGTCACAAATCGGTGAAAGCAAAAACCTCCATCTGATCACTCTGAAGACATAGCTGATGGTAAGGGGCAACAGGATAAGCAGAAGAACCGGCCACTGCATCTCTCTGAGGACCGACAGAAGCTGTGCCGTATCTGTTTTTCTGTACGTAAGATACAGTGCAATACAGGCGATGATAATGCCTGGAATTAAATGTTTCCAAATTCCGTATTTTTTCAAATCAGGAGGTCTCCGAAAGAGCTATAGCTTTTTCAACAGCATCACAGATGGCATGGCCCGCGACAAGAAGGGCTTCCTGAATGTGGCTTGTCTCATCGGATGATGCCCTCAGGCAGATATCAGTCATATCAGATAATGCGCAGACGGCAGAACCTGTAAAACCGATAGTTCTCATGGATATGCTCTTTGCCTTTTCTACGGCTTTGAGCACATTCGCCGAATTCCCGCTTGTTGAGATGGCTATCAGAACATCCCCGGAGTTTCCAAGGGCTTCGATCTGTCTTGAAAATATCTCGCTGAAATCGTAATCGTTGGCTATCGCTGTTATCACAG
Organism: Candidatus Fermentibacterota bacterium; assembly: GCA_030592645.1. Classification (GTDB taxonomy): domain Bacteria; phylum Fermentibacterota; class Fermentibacteria; order Fermentibacterales; family JCC-6; genus Aegiribacteria. The sequence goes on from JAUVIR010000053.1 coordinate 10,806, forward strand.
CTGAGTTCGATGTTATCGCAACTGCCCTTATGGGTCTTCTTTCAATTCGAAACCTGCCCACAAGTTCACCTGCAAGATGCTGTGAATCAACCGCACTGCCGCCGTTACCGCAGAAAAATATGGTGCCCCCGCTGCGAACACATGCAATGCACATATCGGACGCACGCTCAATAACGGCATTGTCTATAGAGGCCAGTGCTAATCCGGCTGCCCTCAGGTAAGCATCAATATCAGACATAGTAGTTTCTCCATCGTTCAATCGCATCCCAGACTGAGGGAAGCTGTATCCCCCTGGATGTAGCTATTTCCGAGTAGACAGGCCTGGGGGCATCAAGGCCGAGATCGGACCATGACACCTTACCAACGGAACCGCCAGTGGATTGGGCCAGTCTTCCGGCAGCCTCCGCCGGCGTAACACCGGGCCCTGCAGCAATGTGATACAACCCGCTGCCTCCATGTGTAATGATATTTATTATTGCTTCTGCAAGATCCGGGGCAAAGGTCAGGCAGGCTATCTGATCGCATACTGCCATGACTTCTCCATCTTCTGAGAGCGATTTCCAGAAGAAAGGGATCATGCCTTTCATGGAAGAATACATCCACGAAGTTCTGATAACGATATTATCAGGGTTGGCATTCAGTGCTTCCGCCTCACCGAGCAGCTTACTCTCTCCGTATATATTGACAGGCGAGGTTTTATCACCTTCAAGAAAAGGTGTTTTCTGTCCTTTGAATCCAGTGAAAACATGATCAGTGGAGATTGTCAGCAGTTTTCTGCCTGTCATAGCAAGGTTTCTTACACCATCCCTGTTAACCTTGAACGCAAGATCGGGTTTCCGCTGGCAGAGGTCTACATCCACTACGGCAGCACAATTGATGATCCACAACGGATCAATCCTGTCTACAGCTGCTCTGATAGAATCCGGCTCGGTAACATCAACTTCAGGCAGGTCCGTTCCCACTGCATTGCTGCCGAGGAGCTTCCCAAGCGCAGCTCCCAGCTGACCGGTCGCCCCGGTTATAAGGTATTCAGCTTTCATGCCCTCTCCCGGCTATGATTTGCACTTCTCTGTACTTGTGCGAACATTGAAGTTACTGGTGAAATGTCGACGATTCCAGACATCAATGGGCTGACGGAACGTAAAAAGTCTACTGTAACTATATGACGATAGAGGTGCTCAAGTAAATGGAAGGATGCCTGCCAGCAGGCAGAGTATACTGTCCGGGAAGTGATGTGATCCGGAAGAGATGGCGCTGGAGAGGCTGATGAACATCGTCTCAGTTCTCCAGGAACTCGGAGATGAGATGCTGGGGGAACCCATAACGGGCACGCTTACCCTGGGTAACAACACCTCACTAGCTGTGTATCCCGACACTACAGGGGAGTGGACTCTGCAGATACTCCTGCATGAGGGAGCATCTTCGGACTTAGCAGCCTACGCAGCTGCCGTGTTCAGGACCTGGCTGTATCTATGAGGAACAAAATACTATCATAACTATTAGTCGGATTCCCCAGAAATGGGCTATTCCAGCTTCAGCAGCATTACACCTGTATTGGAATTATCAGAAGATAACCTTGCTGAATAGATACCATTAGGCAGTTCAGATCCTGTTTCTGATCTCCCATCCCATTGATAGAGTGCTTCGCTTCCGTTGAAAGCAGGTTCTATCTTCATGACCAGTCTTCCGGAAAGATCAAAGATCTGAAGGTCGCTCGGATTACTCGTGCATCCAGATGCTGAAACAGTGACTGATGATGAAAATGGATTGGGAGATACTTCAAGGATCAGGCCAGATATTGAACCTGATTCATGCTCCCCGACACCAAGGTTGATGGTAGTGTTTTGATAGCAGCGAATATACGCTGGTATGTAAGGATAATGTTCAATTATGATCAGATCGAAATCTCCGTCAAGATCAAAATCCTCGGATATCATTCCGTATGTGCAATATTCTGTTTTCAAAAAGAGAAGGCTGTCCGCATGATGTGAAAAACTACCATTACCATATCCGGGATAAACGATACTGCCAATGTATGCAGAAATAGCTACATCCAGATGACCATCCAGATTAAAATCTTCTACTTCAACCCACTGACCCAAACCACTCAATGAATCTGACCGGATGTACTCGTCTCCATCCCATAGGAAAACAACATCATAATCTGCTACAAAATCTCCACAGGTTGCTACAAAATCCGGTATACTGTCCTCGTCAAAATCCCCGGAATCGAGAAAACAGTAGGCTGGTCCGCAAGGAAAATAATTCACTACAATTACCGGTGGTTGAAAAGTACCATCGCCATTTCCGTAGAGAAATTGGATAGAGCCATCAAGACAAAGTACACCAATATCGACATTGCCATCCAGGTTCATATCGCCAAGGATCTGGACAGTATGTAGTATAGGATATGTTTCATAGCTTGCTGTTTCCTGAAAAGTAAAATCACCATTACCAAGTTTTACAGAAACTACGAAACTACCACTTTCATAGCCTGATACAACCAGATCATTGTTGCCATCATTGTTCAGATCCCCGGAGGTTACCCATACATTCATAACATGTAAAGTGTCCAGTTCTGTAAAAGTACCATCCCCATTGCCCGTATACATATGAATAAGGAGTCTGTGATCAAGTCCTCCTCCAGGGGCAGGATAACCCTCACCAATAAGACGATCATCATATCCGTCATTATCGAAATCATTTACTGTTATTGATCCTAGTGGGTAATCGAATATATCGGTGGTCTCTACATCGAATGTACAGTCACCATTGCCCAGAAATGTGCATAAGTAGCTGTCTTCTCCGCTTTCATCGTAATACGCAACTGCAAAATCAGGGTATGCATCATCGTTGAAGTATCCAGCGTCTAAACAGACTGCTTCCCAGGGTTCATCTTCAACTTCATATTCAGATGCCAGCTCGAAGATGTAATCAGCCTGGGCTGAAGTAATCATGCAAACCATGATATAGATCACAAAATACTTACTCATCTTTGTTACTTCCCCTAATTATTCAGAATGATTACTTTCTTAACAATATTCCCTGTGTCCAATCCATCAATACAAACTGTGTACATCCCAGTCGGGAACTCGCTCTCACCTGTCAGGAGAAAACTTGTTCTACCTGCCTGAATATCTTCACTCTCATACCGGGTCACAAGCCTGCCATCCAGCGAATAGACCCTGATCATCAGATTGGAAGTCAGTGCATGCGGCAGATTAAGAATAAGTTCGATAGATCCAGCAGGGCTAGGTATGAATACTTCAGCAAGATCTCCAAAGATATCAGTGTTCTCAGCAGTAGAGGTGTTATTTGATTCATCTGTCTCAATGTAATCGTTGAATGGATCGGCAACGATTCTGATATCATCATCAAGAGAATAACTTCCGGTTCTCAATGGAATCTCAACCCTGTGGGAACCGCTTTCAAGCGGGATTGTTGCGGAACCAATCAGCCTGTCACCGCAGAATGCAGCAACATCAACAGTACTTAATGAAACAGCCTCAGCTGATAGCTCAGGAGGAGTAGCTGAATATCCAGGTTGACAGCTACTGATTGGGATTCTTGAAATGGATGTGTTTGCAGTCATAGAGGAGATATTGTCCCTGCTGACTGAAGCAACAGCTTGTTCTGTTTCAATCCTGGAATCTGAGATAACTCCTGGAGAATTCTCTTCAGCAGAAGCGCTGGATATGCCAGTAATCTCGACTTCAGCAACTACGTTGTAACATCTGTTATTTGATCTTGTTTCCGGAGCTAAGAACGAACCTGAAACACTGATATCCAATCCACCAGATCTATCGCTTTCGCTGTAATTGTAAAAGCCATTGCGATGGGGATTGGCCTGATACATGTGCCATCCATTTTCAGTGTAATAACCCTTATCCCAATCGAATAGAGAAGCGTATCCTGAATAGTCTATATAGAGAACTTCGGCGTAATCATCACTATTGAGATCACAGATTGCTGGAGCTGCCCAGGCACCATCACGTGTGCAGGACGGAAAACCACCCAGCATCTCGTCGCTGGTAGATGGATCAAAGCCACAACAGTAGGAAGAGAAGCCCGTGAAGATGGTCATTTCCCCGGAGATCTGTGATGTAGTAAGGCCGACTACAGGTTGGGACTTGATGTTATGTCCACCCCCAATTATCGGGTTGAACTTGATGATCTCACTCGTGAATACCGCTGGAGGGCCATCGCTAAGATCCCAGGCGTAAACGACACCTTCCTTGTTATAGAGTCCGTCATTAAGAGTGTATATCACATCAAGATCGGAATCACCATCAATGCCTCCGATAGCAGGACCGGGCATGTTGCTGTATGGATCCCAGCCATTCATCCAGTTAGTCCTCCATAGAAAAGTAACTCCAACAGGATTAGTATCGAGAGTATAAACAAAGACCCTCTTGTTTGAACCATCTTTCGTTGCTGCACCAGCAATGTAGTACTCACCATTCTCCTCAGCAGCAGCCAGCGTTCCAAATACTCTGGCAGTTCCATCTCGGTCCAATTCAGGAAGTTGATGTGTTGTAATACTCACTTCTCCGTTACCTTCAAAATCGATAATTTTAAGTGCAGTTCCAACATTTCCTGTGCCCCATGTAGTGACAATCAGCTCCTCATAGCCGTCCTCGTCGAAATCAACAGATGTAGGAGCGTTGTAGAAGCTACCATCCAGGAGAACTGGGAAATCTTCGCTGTAATTGTCCCAACTATCACTGTTTTGATCGTACCGCCATACGTAGAGTTTCGGATAAACAAAAGGATCACTATTGCCCCTAGTTCTAAGAGCAATTTCGAAGTGTTCCGTATCATCAGCCTGAAAGATGACTGGAGTTCCAGCAACGTATGGAGAGTATACTTCCTCATTCTCCCCGGTTGTTGCTATTTCATTTACATTCCAGATCATCCCATTCCGGTCGAAAAGCAGAATTGCTACCCGCTCCTCATCATCATCTTCTATAAATCTCTGACACGACACAACTATTTCCTGCTGCGAGTCACCATCGACATCACCAACAGCACATCCCAGGAATTTGTCAAAGTCATAGCTAGGTGGTGGAGTTAATGTATAGTAACTGCCATCTCTTTCAATGATGTACACAAAACCAAAAGATGTCGCCACCACGATCTCGTCGTAAGTATCCTGATCTATATCGACTATGACCGCTCCTCCACCCGGAGAACCCTCAAGCTGGAGAGGCCAGCCAGCAACTAAGGGACAGGTTGTGCTGATTGTTAAAGGATCGCTTGCTCTCTCTCTGCCAATTGCGTCAATTGCGGTGACCTCGATATCGTATTCCCTTCCCGGCAGCAGGCCTTCTATAGTTGCCTGCTCCACAGGAACCGGAAGCGGAAAGGCTCGATACTGCATAAAACCATCATTATAGTACACATAGAAACCTTCAGCATCAACTGCTCCGTAATGCTCCCATTCCAGGCTTATGTAATCCTGGCCAAATTCATAGACATCGATACCTGTAGGTGGGTCGAGAATATCATCCTGCTTTATCCAAATAACTCCAACATCAACGTTTCTCGCGACGAACTCTCCACCGTCGCTGGTTACAACAACATCAAACGAGCAGCCTACAAAATCGTTGAACCAGTTGTCATCAAGACTTGCATTGACAATCAATTCGATTTCCCCATTCAACTGTGCAACTTTATTCGATTCAAAGCCCGAATGCGTTAATGTATTAACCGTATAAGTCGCTGGTGGATTCAGGTTGTCTACTGTAATCTCCAGGTTACTTCCCTCTCCAAGGCCGCAGTTTGCCAGGAACATATCGCTGAGCGTTATCACCGAAGGAGGTGCATCAGGTGTACCAGAGTTGGCTGCTATTGGCTCCACCACAGTAAGCTGATAACCCTCAGAGTAGATCGTCAAGAAAAGTGGTGATTCCCACTGATAACTGCCTGAGTTACCATCATAGGAAAATAATACATTGAATTCAACGGTAGAGTAACTTTCAACGTCCGAATTAGCCACTATCGTGAAAGGATCTGTTGAGTCCTCGGTCTGATCCTGAGCAATATCGGGAAAATCCGCCTGATCATCAGGAATGCTCTCAATGTACTCACCACCGGAAACCAGAGACAGTTCCGCAGTCACATTCTGCGCTGTTTCACCACCGCTATTCTTGGCGGTCAAATAAATATCAACAGTCTCCCCTGGATTGGCTGAACCATCTCCACTTGCGTCTACCGAAGAACTCTCAAGGGATACTATGGGAATACTGGCTGGTAGAACATCGATTGTTGCCTGATCCGGGATATAACTCACCACTGTTGATCCCTGCCGACGCTTGACTGCTGTAATCACCACATCCTGAACACCACTGCCATCGGCAATGCACACATCCTCGAATGTTACCCGGCCCCGCACGTTGGTTAGCTCTAGAGAGAATATCTCACCCTTCTTCCAGAGACAGACGGTGGCATTTCCAACAGGATCAACACCATCCGTAACAATCACAGTGATATCCTGGGGTATTCCTTCATAAAGCAAAACAAGAGGAACCGTGATAGAAAGCTCCCCCGGATCATCGCGCCAGACGTACATCAGGGGTGAGCCGAGGAGATTCAGGCGAAGGAAGGATATACCGTCATAGTTCTTCGAACATCTATGGGCTTCCCCAAGATAACTTAAAGGCCAGGCACTAGTTGGAGTTGGGCCAAAATCGATATATCCAATATTCAAAAGGGCATCGCAGAAGGCATAATAAGTCCGGAACTGAGAGGCTTGTCCCATCCTGGAATTCGAAATCACAGCAACCAATCCAGTATTGTCTGAGGTCAGCAATCCGGCTTCTGAAAAACAATCCGCTCCATCAAACCAGCCAGGATCACATCCAAGAGTCCATAAGATTGATGGTTCATTGGAATTAGTCATGGTTGCGAAGTCCGAACCCCACATGACCTCCCAGAGTGTATTCTTACCTGCAGTACCAATCTCGTGAACACCGGAATGATCCGCATGGATGATAAGATTGTACCCCTGATCGAATTCATCCAGGGCTGTGCTGCGACAAAGATCACCAGGATAGTATAAGTCGGTTGGATCATCCAGATATTCAGGAATTGCCTCTGATTCCTCCAGCTGTTTGATCAGTATGCTCATATGATCATCCATATTCTGATCGCAGGTGGCAATTACCAGAAGTTTCCTTGCAAAACCCTCAGGAAAATTATCTGGCCACTCGTAAAGCTTGAGCTTTATGAACATTAAATCGACATCATCACTATTATCGACAGGCCATCTACCCACACACAAATCAAGATAGTTATCGGTTTCACTGGCGAACCAATACCATCCAAGGGATAAGAGGTACTTCAGCCAATTACCATCTATATCAGCATAGTAATCATCGGATGGAAGCTGATACAGTGGATCTGAGGGAGTGTAATCCCATCCCCTGCATTCCCTTACAGGAACGATCGCGTCATCCCCACCAAGAATAACTGCCTGGATGCCCCATTCCTCGTGAGCATCCCGGATGAAGTTGCGGATTCGCTCGGGAGTGTCACAACCGCTGTAGAACTGATCTATCCATTGAACTGTTCGGACAACAGTCACGATCCCCTGTTGGGTTCTGTAGTCTGCAACCTGCTCAAAGGCATCAACCAGATCCTCAGAGGTGATTATCACCATATCTACTCCATCACCTTCAGGCGAGGGGGATTGTGTAATATTCAAGTAGGTTGTTCTGCCTTCGTACGAAATCGTAGCAGGTTTCTGATAGAACACAAGAGCCTCAGGATTAGTAATAAGAGAGAGAATCCCTCGCTCTCTCATGGCGGCACTCCATTCAGTTTCACGATTGGGGAAGATACGTTCTATTTCTGAAGGACCCTGCTCTATGTGGAGAGTAACTTTAGTCAGAACCTCCAGAGTGCTGTCTGCTGGGATATACCTGATAGGGGTTCCTGACAATGTAAC
>JAUVIR010000045.1 GCA_030592645.1 Candidatus Fermentibacterota bacterium
GACAGCGGTTCAGAATCTGTCCTGAAACTGACGTGCCTCTGATCCCGGATTAAACTGGGGCTAGTTAACTTGGAAGATGGGGTCGTTTGTTTTAATTTTTTTGGGGGGTCGTAACTTGATTTTTGGCACTGGGCTGTTTAATCCATTTGGTATTGCAAATTTTCTTTATCGGACCCCGATAAGTACAAGTTTACCAGTTTAATCCTGGGATCAGAGGCACGTCAGTTTCAGTACAGATTCTGAACCGCTGCCGCATCTGACCATGGCAAAGTAGACACCCTGTGAGAGATCACCTGAATCACCAAGCACATACGCCCCGAAGAAGCTGTCGCTGGAGACCAGGTTTCCCCTGATATCATAGATGCTAATAGTCGATTGGCTGTCAAAGCCGATACCTGTGATGATCACCTGGCCGGCAAAAGGATTAGATGAAGCCAGGAGGTATGGAGTTATGCTTTCTCCGGAACCTTCGATACCTTCGGTAAGATCTATCTTATAGATGCAGTCGTTATCGGTATCGCTTACCCAGAGGTAACCGCTTTCGTCCATGGTTACACCACAGGCGCCGGGTACCAGTGTATCGAGAATATTATCGATCATCACGTCATTCGCGTTGTAGAGTCTAAGCGGCATAGTGGTGGGGTCGTCTCTGGCTACCCAGATGTTGCCTTCAGGAGTGATGGCGATGTCTCTGGTCTGGCTTGCACCGGTGTAGGTGGTGTATTTAACCGGGGAGGCTACAGCCGGAGCTGTGTATCTGTAGGTTGCATTCTGAGCACGTGAGCTGACGTAGAGGTAGCTGGCACTATTTGCTGCAAGTCCCGTCACCGACGAGATAGGGTCGCCTCAACCGCCGCACATGCCGACAGCACCGGTTAATGTGCCCGAATCAGTGTACTTGTAAACGTAAGCATTGTCGGTGTTGTTCCAGGCCCCGATGTACACAATGTTGTTCTCGACTGCAAGACCTGTAGCTTCATAGGCCGCAGTTATGATCGTGGTGAAGGAGTTCAGAACATCACCACTCACTGGATCGATCATATAAATTTCTTTCGTGAAGGCATCAGTGGCCCATAGAGTGCCATCCTCCCAGCCAAGACCGCAGATGTCTCCAGCCGGTGAGTCGATGGTCTGTATTATGCTCTTGGCCGGAGCGATCGCGACGAGGATGATCGAAAGAATGATTGTAATTTTCATAGTGTTTACCTGCTTTTCCGGTTCTGTATGACCAACATTACACGCTAAACATAAACCCATACTATTATACAAGGAATTTGCCCCTGCATATATACCTGGTTTGCCTATCTGAAACTTGACCGCTAAACATCTGTTTACTAGTTTTGTGTTGTGGAGGAGGCGAAATGTGGTAACCAGATACAGTGAGCCCGTGGAAATGATAGGTTATTTCGCCCGCGGGAAGGTGCAGCCCTGCCGGTTCAGGTGGAATGGTCATGTCTACCATATTACTTCGGTATCATCGCAGTGGGAAAACCGCGAAGGGGCATATCCTCTTTTCTATTACGTCGTCCGCACCACCGGAGAGGATGTATACGAGCTCCATCTTGACACATCCGACCTCACCTGGACACTGGACTTTCACTATTCTCAGAATAGTTAGGCAGCCTGCTTATGCGCTCCATATTCCACATCGATATGGATACCTATTTCGTTTCGGTTGAACGGCTCTCCTTTCCATGGCTTGAGGGGAAGCCAGTAATCGTAGGGGGCAGGACCCTACGGTCGGTCGTGGCTTCCTGCAGCTACGAGGCCCGCGTACTCGGAGTAAGGTCCGGTATGCCTATAGTCAAAGCCATGCGGCTTGCGCCGGACGCGGCCATAATCTCCGGAAGTCACGGAAGCTACGCGTCTTATACCAGAAGGATTCTGGAGATACTTCTGTCGTTTTCCCCCATACTCGACCCAGCCAGTATCGATGAAGCATTCATGGATATAACCTCTGTCATAGGTAACGGCTCTCCCCGGGAAATGGCTCTGCGGATACAGGAGGGTATTCTGGAGGGCACAGGTCTCTGGGCCAGCGTAGGCATCGCGCGGAACAGGTTCCTGGCCAAGATGGCTTCCCGCGAGGCGAAACCAAGGGGAATCGCGGAACTGAATCCGGACGACATCGTTGATTTTCCGGTTGGCAGGATCTGGGGCGTAGGCCCCGCCACACAGAGACGTTTTCTAAGCCTTGGAATAGAAAGAATAGCGGATCTGCGAAAATTCACCCGTCAGCAGCTTCGAGCCCTTCTCGGAAAACATGGCGAAAGTCTTTACTTTCTCTGCAGAGGAATCGATGATTCACCGGTGGTCCCCGGCGACCTATCGAAGCAGCCGCTTTCAATAAGCAACGAACATACGTTCAGTACGGATGTCATGAAACCTGAGGAATACCTTCCAGTGCTTGCAATGATGAGCCAGAAAGTGGCCCGCAGAGCCCGCGACAAGGGGCTTGCTGGAAGTACCGTCACGCTGAAATACAGGCTCAGCAATATGCAGCGCCGCACAAGGGCCCGGTTACTCGCGGAATATACGGACAGCGCCAGAACGATTTATACCGCTGCCCGCTCTCTGGCCTGTCTTGCTATCAACTCCAGAATAAGGCTTATAGGAGTATGTCTTACATCCCTTACCGACGAATCAGGCCGCCAGCTTGAATTATTCGGAGGCAGGAACGAAAAAGTCATTACGGCGATTGACCATATACGGCACCGTTACGGCGAGAAGTCTGTCACCGGGGGCAGAACGATTGTGAGTTAAGTTCTATTGACTGCGAGTGCATGAAAGATATGATTGAAGGCTAAGGCAGAAGACACACCTTGTAGAAGGGAACTACGATGGGACTGAAGCTGGAATCAAGGAATGTTAAAAGGTATGTGCCATGGGTTACAGGTCTTTTTCTGGTGATTTATGTTGCATGGTTTTTTGCACCTTTACTTGACACATTCTTTGACCCACAGGAATTCGTATCCTTCCTTAATCCACTTAGAAATGAAGTGCCTCTCGGGCAGTATATAGTAGGTAGCTGGAGCTGGATGAACGACCAGGGAAATCTTATCGGTTTTTTCAGGCCGCTGGCCAGCCTTACGTTTTTCGGGGAGTACCATGTCTTCGGTTTTAACCCGACTGCCTACAGACTGGTTAACCTGTCTATGCATTTTCTCTGCGCTTTTGCCATCTACCGTTTTATTAAAAATCTGTCCGGCAGGAAATGGCTTGCGGCAGCATCCGGTACGATATTCCTTGTCCATCCAGGTACGGTTGTTGCGATTGGAATGATCGTTGCCAGATGTGACATCATGGCCTGTCTGTTCTCCATACTTGCACTGAATGCGGCTTATCTTCTCTCCCGAGAGAGTGAGGTCACCAAAAAGGCATTCCTTCCAGCCCTGTTTTTCCTGCTTGCCATGTGCAGCAAGGAATTGGGAATGATAAATGTTCTAACTCTTCCGGTGATATACTTCCTCTGGCCCGGCAGGAAATCATGCAGAAGGAATACTGTTGTCTTCCTGACTTCAATGGTTTTCGTTCTGATTCTGTACATAATATCCAGACTCCTGATTTTTGGAAGTATCGGAGGTTACGGATCCTATACCGTTATGCGGGAAATTCCTGCACATATTCTGATACTGATCTCACAGGCTTCCGGTGCATCCTTCCTCAGCAGCCCTTTTCTCCGTCTGTCATTGTACGCGGTTATTGTGGGTATACTGCTGAACTACACCAGTTTCTTCACCCGGAACTGGCGGAAGTTTGTCGTAGCAATTATCTTGATTGGAGCTTACGGCTTTCAGTCAATTATAGGTGATGTTGCAACGCATTATGTCTATGTAGCCTCATCATTTGCAGTGATATTCCTTGTATATTTCGCGGGAAACCTGAAAATCCCGGGGAATAGAAACCGGATCACCTTGATTGCCGCTGTTCTGTTCGTTGCAGTTTTTGGAGTCAGTACAAGGCGTGAATCAGAAAATTTTAGAAATATTTACACAAATATCGAAATAATGTTTTCTAGTCTAGAGAGTATTGTTGACTCTCTGCCCAGCGGCTCTGAGGAAACCTGTTTTATTCTTTTAAATCGAACAACACCCATATGGGATGAGATGAAAATCATACCTATTTTCCTCAGCTATCTTGATGGAGATAACAAGTGCACATTCATCTTCACTGATCACCTTGAGTCTTCAAGCGAGGTACCGATCATCGTATGGGAAAACAATGAGTTGATTCTCAGGAGATGAATTTTGAGCGATGAAACAAAGTGCGGAAAATAGAACTATTGATCGGTACCTCCGGATACAGCTTCCCCGACTGGGTCGGCCCCTTCTATCCCCCGGGCACCCCGAAAGGTGAAATGCTGGATTTCTACTCAAAGCACTTCTCCACAGTTGAGCTGAACAGCACGTACTACAGGATAATGCACCCGAAGGTTTCCTGGAACATGGTAAACAAAACCCCGGACGATTTCCAGTTTACCGTAAAACTGCATTCCAGCATGACACACTCCAGGGATGCTTCTCCGGTGCAGTGGGACCAGTACGAAAGAATGCTTGAACCGTTCATTGAAATGAAGAAGCTTTCCTGCCTGCTCGCGCAGTTCCCCTATTCATTCAAACCGTCCGAATCGAGTGTGCAGTACGTGGAAGATCTCAACAGGAGAACAGGTGAAGTGCCGCTCTCCGTAGAATTCAGATACGATGAGTGGTACAGGAAGGATATTCTTGAGCGGATAGAGGGCTCCGGGATGGCTCTTGTGTCTGTCGATCTGCCAAGGCTTCCCCATCTGCCGCCTCCGATTATCATAGGCGGGAAACCCTTCGGATACGTAAGGTTCCATGGCAGGAACACCTCAGAGTGGTGGAACGGGGGCGCTCTCCGGTATGATTACAGTTACAGTGACGAGGAACTCCAGGCCTGGTTGCCGGCTATAAACAGACTGGGCGCGGAATCAGGAAAGCTGTTCGTGATGTTCAATAATTGTCATTTCGGCCAGGCTGTTAAAGACGCGATTAGAATGAAGGAATTGTTCAGAGGAGAATAATTATGAAAAAAACACTGTTTTTAATCTCAGTTCTTGCTGCTGCGGTTATGGTTCTGTCCGAAACCGGCTGCGGGATAACAAACCCGGTCATATCAACAGATTTCCCATTCTATTTTCTTCAGGATGTAGGCGTCCCGACTACTCCGTTTCACTGCTGCTATCTTAAAGAGGGTGGAGATGGGATAGCATCGGTAGACAGTCTCTATTTCATAGATTACGCAAACGGTTACTGCCTTGCCCGGGTGTACCTCGAGGGGTATACGGTTGAAGACGTAGGAGCAACCGCCGAAGGTGGGTATGCCCTTGCGCTCTGCGGCAATCTCCTTTTCTACGTAAGTAATGGTACGTACATAGTCCACAATCCGGTTGTCCTGAGCTCCTACGGCAGATTCATTCTGACAGAACCCGTCGGTGGAAGCTGGCACCTCTACTCGGTTGGAGCTAACGGTACGATAACCACAATCAATTCTCAGTCATGGGATGTGACAGCGGTAGATTCCGTATCGGGGCTTTTTGACCCTGTAGCTGCTGCCATCACTGCGGACGGGACAGCTATTTTCGTAGCTGACGGTTACGATAATACGATAAAGAAGATTTCCACCGGTGATCTGAGTACAGTAATAGCTGAATGCGCGGTTCCCGGCGGAGTAAACGATCTGTATGCGGGATCAGGCAGCCTGATCTTTGCAGCTCCGGATTCACTCAGTCAGATATGGGGAATAGATACGGGAACGGGTCAGTGCTATTCAACCTATCCGATATACAGCCCTGCTATTGCGGTTGCGGTCACCCCCGATGGCCATTACCTCTTCGTAGCTTACGAGAACAGCGGTGTTTCAGTAGTTAATACACAGAATAACGATGTGGAAGCTACAACCTCCGGTCATGGAACGGTATATGACATTGCAATAAATCCGGATGGCAACAGGTCGCTTCTCTGCTCAAACCTTTCCAGGATCATAAGCCTTGAGAAGTAGTAACATTCGACTCATCTGTCAGTATTTAAAAACTGAATGATGAACCTCAGTTCAGATCAGGCTAAACGGCTGATCCTGGATTCACAGATGCTGTCTGACATCCCCGAAACCTCATCAGGGAAAGATAGAACAGACCGGATTATCGAGCACCTGGGTTACGTGCAGATAGATACTATTTCAGTTGTACAGAGGGCGCATCACCACACCCTCTGGACAAGGTACAGTGGTTACCATCCCGATATGCTCCATCAACTGCAGGCAGTGGACAGAAAGATATTCGAGTACTGGGGTCATGCGGCGTCCTATCTTCCAATGAGTGACTACAGATACTACACCTATCGGATGAAGAACTTCAGCGACCCTATGGACAAGTGGGCCAAAGACAGACTTGCAAAATGCGGACACCTGATGGATGGAATCATTTCCAGAATAACCGAAGAAGGACCGCTGGGGTCAAGGGATTTTAAATCGGATCCTGATGTGAAGCGGGGAGAGTGGTGGAACTGGAAACCTGCAAAAACAGCCCTTGAGCTTCTCTTCTGGCGAGGTGACCTGATGGTTACGCGCAGGGACAACTTCCAGAGGATCTATGACCTTACCGATAGAGTGCTGCCTGAAGGTATCGATACTTCAATGCCCGAAGAGGGCGAACTGGGGCGGTTTCTTGTACGGAGGGCTTTAAAAGCCCAGGGTATTTCAGCCATGAATGATATAGTCAAACACATCCATGCAGTCGGCAGAGAAGTAATCACAACCGCTGCCCGCAGCATGCTTGAAGAGGAGGAGATCCTCCTGGTGAGTCTAGAGGATGACAGTTCGTACTATATACTCTCTGAGTCCCTGGAGAATCTGAATAGAAGCATCAGCAATTCACCTGAAGTACATATTTTCTCACCTTTCGATAATCTCATTATTCAGCGTAACAGGATGAGCAGATTCTTCGATTTCGATTATACTCTCGAATGCTATGTACCCCGTGCGAAGAGGCGGTACGGTTATTTCGTTCTACCTCTTATGTGGGGGACAGAGTTCGTCGGAAGGATGGATTGCAAGGCTGACCGCAAGAAGAAAATCCTCACACTTCACACTCTTAGCTTCGAAGAAGGCTTCAATGAATGGGAAGAATTTCTCCCGGTCTTCGCCGCGAAAGTTGCTGATTTCGCAGTATTCAACAACTGCAGCAGAATCGACCTTGAGGATGTTAAACCCCGTAGGATCATGGCTCCTTTTAAGAGGCTTTTAAAGAATTTGAAACTGGAGAATACCGATGTCTGATATAATAAATGAAATTTCCCGCGAACTGAGAATGTTTGCAGAACCGGAAAGAGCCAGTATCCACCAGAGGTTCTTCAAGACCGGCAGGGGCGAATACGGCGAAGGAGACAAATTCCTCGGCATTAGAGTTCCGCACATAAGAAAACTTGTCAGAGAATTCAGAGGGCTCTCCATCGCAGATACCGAAAAACTCCTGCATTCCCGATGGCACGAGGAGCGATTGTTCGCACTTCTTGTAATGGTGGATGCCTTCAAGAAAGGTGATACACAGCTCCAGGAAGAAATCTATAGCCTGTACATGGCCTGCACAAAGTGGATTAATAACTGGGACCTTGTCGACCTTTCCGCCCCTCATATCCCCGGAGGCTGGCTTTTCAGCAGAGATAGAAAGCCGCTGTACGAGTTTGCGGAAACGGACGATCTCTGGAAGAAACGGATAGCCATACTATCCACCCAGCACTTCATCAGAAAAAACGATTTCAAAGACACGCTTGCAATATCCAGAAAGCTTCTGAAAGATGATCATGACCTCATTCATAAAGCTGTAGGGTGGATGCTGCGGGAAGTGGGCAAGAAAGACCTTGAAACCGAAGAGAAATTCCTCAGAAAGCATTACATGAACATACCACGAACAATGCTCCGATACGCAATCGAGAGATTCCCGGAAGAAAAGCGCCAGAGGTATCTGAAAGGTATATTATAGAAACACAAAGAATCAAGAAGGTTCAGTACCTTTACAACTTTCTTTGAGTCTTTTACTTGAATGGCTGATGAAGATGTGCTTGTCCAATAAGCTTCCTGCATACCATTTTGTTGAATTCCTATGAATGTTGGAATATGTGTTCTACAATAGCATCCCAATTGCTGAATTGTATGCTACACAGCGAAATTCTTCCTGCACCACATGCCCAGAAAACGATCGATAATAATGTATTCACCATCACAGGATCTAGTAATGAGATCATGAGAAGTTAAATATTCGATTGCTCTTCCGGCACTCGAAGGAGAAGTGAATCCTAATTTTCTGAGAACCCTTCCAGAATATGGGGATTTCAGGGGGTTCTCAATTGCAATTGCCCTGAGCATACGTTTTGACTGTTCCGGAAGTGAATTCCACAATGTATGGTAAGTTGAGTTTTCTCTTTCCAGCAGTATCTCCAGCGCCTGCTGCAGCATATTATCTGATATTACGCTATCTGGTTCACTAATATCCCACAGTGATGAGCAAAGCAGTTGAGTATAAAAAGGATGACCGGAGGTTATTTCAAGGAGTTTTTCTACAACAGTTAAGGAAATATCTCTTCCATCGGACATGAATTTTTCGGATATAAAGGGTATCCAGTGTTCGTTTGTGATAGTCTCAATCGGGTAATGACCCGCACTCCTGAAAAGCGGGCTGTTTGAATCAAGAAACATCTGATTAATAAGATGTGCCCGACTTCCGCAGAAGAACCATGCGATATCGCTTCGTTCCTGCACCACACTCCTTAAAAGACGCTCAACCCTGTCATCACCCAGTAACCTGACCTGCTGGAATTCATCAAAGATTACAACAAGCCGCTTATCCTTGTTCGAATCAGCAATTTTCCATGACGCTTTCAGAACATTTTCGAGTTGGGCTGAGGACAGTTTCCCGGCGCTTCTTTCAAAGGTTAAGGAAGGTCTTCCATCGTTGCTTATTGTTACAGCGGGGGACAGGCCATCGAACAGTTTTCTGATTCTTTTCATGATACCTGCAGTACCTTCGGCTTCCGCGAATCCTGAGGCACATACATTGACGAAATCAGCAGAATCGACACACTTCCAGACATTGATCAGTACTGAGATAACCTGTTTCTCAGCGAATCGGGTCATGACCTTTCTTAAAAGAGAGGTCTTTCCAATGCGTCGCTCACCATGGATAAACAGCTTTTCGCCGTTAAGACCAGCACGGAAAAGATCATCCATTTCTTTTATCCTGTTGCAGAACTGCTTTCCAGCAACGATACCACCGTATGAAAAAGGATTTGACATCAAT
Source organism: Candidatus Fermentibacterota bacterium (assembly GCA_030592645.1). Taxonomy (GTDB): domain Bacteria; phylum Fermentibacterota; class Fermentibacteria; order Fermentibacterales; family JCC-6; genus Aegiribacteria. The sequence goes on from JAUVIR010000045.1 coordinate 9,314, forward strand.
ACATCCCTATTTTTTAATTACACATCTTGCGTAACGCACATAGTGTAATAGGTAAATTACTGTCGGTCAACCCGTCTGAAATATGGACACGGTTAGACAGTTTAGTTTACATCACCCAGATAGATCGGTCCCCTGTACGTGCCTGCAATGATCTTCGGAAGGATTTCTTTAAGTACGGATGGATATAGTCTAATGTCCTTCAGTTTCGCAGGTTCAACCCACTCGATGCCAATCTGCCATGGGTCAGGTTCGGAAGCCTTTGCTTCAATGCGGACTGGTATCGCCATGAACATCAGCTCCGTCTGATGAACATCAGCTTCCCATCGGGCGAATTCATGGTTTGTCCCTATGTAATCCCGGACCAGTACAAGTTTCCCCGGTTCCACAACCCAGCCTGTCTCTTCCATTACTTCCCTCTGCATGGCCTGCAGGAGGGTTTCACCGAATTTCTGCCCGCCGCCGGGGAGAAGGTAAAAATTTCCCGTATCATCGCTGTTCAGTATCAGAAGAACCTTGCCATCTTTCAGGATTACAGCCTTGCAGGAATTACGCTTCCTGCCGGTGCCATCTGTCTCAAATGCTTCCGGCATATTAGAAAAGGGATCCTGTGGTCAGGTAGAACTGCCATAGAGCCTGACCTGCGAATACGGCAACGGTAGCGCCAAGGGCAAGGAACGGGCCGAATGGTATCGGGATTCTTCTGTTCCGCCCGGCTATTATTACAGCGATTCCAGTCAGGGCTCCCGTGAGGAAAGCGATGAAAAGAGCCATCGCAGTAGAGGATGGACCCAGAAAAGCCCCGATCATTCCGGCGAGTTTGATGTCTCCCCAGCCCATTCCGCCCTGGAATTCATCAGCTTCATCTTCGTGTCCCTCGGGGGCTATGGTGTATTCCGGTCTTCGTTTCAATATCAGTTCGCTTACGAACCTTATGAGGAAGAAGAGGGAAAATGCCCCGGCAGCGCTTAGCAGCGAGGGCAGTATGCCCACTCCTCCGGGCGTGAGGGAGAATGCCAGACCGATTACGATTCCCCCCAGGCTGACGCTGTCAAGAATTATCCAGTGATCAATATCGGTAAGAACAACGCAGATAAGAAGTGACACGAATACAGCGTTTTTAACGAAGAGCCACGATATGCCGAACTTCAGGAAAATTCCCGCAAAGAGAAGCCCTGTCAGAAGTTCAACCAGGGCATACCTGAACGAGAAACCGGCGCCACAGTTTCTGCACCTGCCTCGAAGGATGAACCAGCTTAGAACCGGGATATTATCGTACCATGGAATCGCGTTCCCGCAGGAAGTGCATCTGCTTCCAGGACGGACAATGGATTCGCCCCTGGGAACTCTCCATGCTACAACATTCAGGAAACTCCCGATAGTCATCCCGATAAGTAAAGTGTAAATCAAGTGTACTGTTTCCATCCGAATTTCTTTAACTTCTATTTAGAGTATTGCGGCCTAATTTGTCATAATTCGTAGTCTTTAGTATAATTCCTGCGTATTGGTGCAGGGAGTAGCTGTTTATATCACCACTGAACTTCAGTGGAGCCTATCAAAACGTAAATCTGATAGCTGATATTGGCAGTATTGTTTAATTTAACTGAGGGAGCATTATGAAATATGCGCTTAGTCTTGTTGTTCTTGTAGCAGCGCTTAGCTTTGCCGGATCCGATTTCTCCGGTGGCTGTGCAGAAACTTTTGGTATCAGCGGTTATACCAAGGCATGGATCTACATGAACGGCACCGAGGACTATAATCCTGCGAACACGTTCAGGGCTTACAACTGGACTTCCTTTACAGCCCGTCTTAACGACAATGTTTACGGAAGCGTTGGTGCTCAGTTCGCGTCCTGGAACGGTAACTCCTCACTTCAGGTTTGCGACGCTTTCCTTAATATGGACATCATACCCGAGCTTTCCATAAAAGCCGGACAGTTCAAGATTCCTTTCGGTTACGCTTTCAACTGCGCAGGCGGCGGAATCTATTTCCTTGACAGAGCTGCCGTTACAGGAACAACCGATTTCACCAACTTCGGTGGACGCGATGTCGGCCTTAAGCTTCACGGTCAGTTCGACATGGTCGGCATAGATGTTGCCTACTTCAACGGTACGGGTGCTTATACCGACGCTGATACATCTGTTACCAAGGAATTCGCTGCACTGCTTACCGTCAAAGCAACAGACTGGCTTACCGTAGCCGGTGGTGTTGCGATGATAGGTGAGCCTACTCATGACATAATAACACCTGAATCTATGGAGATTAGTGGAGATTCTGTTATTATTATACCGGCATCTACGGTTACAGTTGAAGAATGGTCCGCTACAGGAATCGACGCTTACGTTCTTGTTGACTACCCTATTTCCGAGAATGCAGACCTCATCTTCCAGGGTGAGTACATGCAGTCCGGCTGGACCGCAGCTGAGAACATCGGTGGCGAAGGACAGGCCGGAAGCGCTTTCTACGCACTCGCTGGTGTTAACATAGGCCTTGAGAATAGTTTCCTTGCAAGCATTATGCCTGTAGTGCGTTACGAAAGTCTCAGTCCCTCATACTACCTGCCCGTTGGTGATCCTGAGCCCGAGAATGGCATGACTGTCATCGATGGTTGTTTGAACTGCTACCTTACCCCCATGAACGACATCCAGATTGGTGTTCGTAACGTTGCTTACGAAACCGACCTTATGGACGGTTACACCGACATGTACCTCGGCTGGAGAATGAACTTCTAGGAACTCCGGTTACATTTTCAAGAGAAAGGGAACCCGGCACACTGCCGGGTTCCCTCTTTTATATTTGCTAACATAAACGATATACGCGTTTCTGGAAACAGCTCTTAGAACTTGCTAATCCTATTCACTATCATTATACTCGAAATTACTGAAATTCTGAATTCATAAGACGGGAGGTCATTTTGAAGATACTATCAGTAATCCTGCTGGCGGTTTCAGCTCTCTGTCTTGGTAGTGATGTGTACATTTACAATTACGACCAGGTAGATCTGATCTGGGACCCTGCTGTCGGTGATTCCATCGATACGGGCTACTGGGTGGAACAGACGCTTTTAAGTCTGGGAGATAATGTCGATTCGGGGACAGAGCTCCCGGCAGATCTGAGTTCCTACGATGCAGTATTCATGATGATGGGTATGTACACCTGTTGAGGCGACAACAATACAATCGCTCCGGCGGAGCGGGCAATTCTCATCACTTACCTTGAAGCAGGCGGAGGAGTCTATTTCGAGGGCAATGACATCGGTTACAACAATAGAACATTAGATATATGGGCATATACCGGACTCACTTATGTGGGGGACGGCTCCCCTGCTTCTACCGGTAATGTTCAGAGTATCACGGGCTATGGAATATCGAGCGGAATGGAATTCGATTATCCCTACAAGTCAGAAGCTGACGGTTATGTAGATATTTTCTCTGCAAATGGTGGAGAGATCCTCTTCGAAAGCCAGGAGGGTTACGGAAGAGTAGGGTGCTCGGGATATTTCAACGTTTACAGAACCATAACATCCTCGGTATTCTTCAGCGTTATGGAAGAACTTTCAGCTGGAACTACAAGGGAAGAGCTTATGGCGGTCTATATGGATTACCTTACCGGAACCACAGGTATAGCAGAAGGTACTACAGAGCTCTCTCCTGCCATCATTACTGTGGCTAATCCGGCTATGGGCTCATTCAGCGCAGTTGTTGAATTACAGGGATACGTTCAGTGCGACCTGGGAATATTTGATTTAACCGGCAGAAGGATCGGAGATTTCTGTTCCGGTACGCTATCTCAGGGAACACATAACCTGAGCATTTCCGGCAGCACTGTTTCAGCTGGAACCTATTTTATCTATGGAACAGTTGGAGAGCAGGAAGTCAGCCTGCGTACAGTTCTCCTGAAATAGCGGTTTTCATTTAACTGTTCAATAAGAGCCCGGTTTACGCCGGGCTCTTAGTATATTATCCCGGGAGGCAGGAATGCGCAGAAAGAGTACGGAGTACCTGGACACTGAAATTCATGGAAGATTCGACAGACGGAAAACCGTATTCTTCCGCCGGAATGTTTTCAGCGGTTTCGATCATTTCGGGCCTGATACTCTTGATCCTGGTGACCCTGAACTTCTTGATCTGGCCGAGGCCAGGGCATCCTGGGCACTTCACGATAACTACCCGGGCGCGTTCCGTGACACACTCATGGGGAACAGAAAACTTGTTCATAACCATGCCCCGTTCAGATTCAAGTTTGCAGACCGGCAAATAGCAACGGAAAACATTTCGGAAGTAGCAAAGAGGTTTGGAGCTTCGCTGGTCGGTATCACAAGGCTTGATCCGCAATGGCTCTACAGTAATGAGCGCAGCGGAAATCCTGTAATACTTCCGGAGAAAGCTGTCTGGGCTATAGTGATGGCGGTGGAAATGGACAGAGAACTTTTATCGACATCTCCCGCTTTCAGCGCTGCTGCGGAAAGCGGAAGAGGATATTCGAAGATGGCAGCCCTTGGGGGGGCTGTTGGCGAGTATCTGCGGCTTCTTGGTTACTACGCTCGTTCCTGCGGCAACGATACTGCTTTGAGTATCCCTCTTGCGATGGATGCAGGCCTTGGTGTGCTGGGGAGGAACGGTCTGCTGCTTACAAGAGAATTCGGACCCAGGGTAAGGATATGCAAAGTAATAACCGATCTTGAACTTATTCAATCACCGAATGAGTACCCTTCTTCGGAGGATGTTTGCTCCGGCTGCACACTGTGCGCCGAGGCATGCGAAGCAGAGGCGCTAAGCAGTTCTGAAAGCCCCACATGGGATATACTCACCGAATCGAATAACCCCGGTGTTCTCAGATGGCAGTTCAATCCCGAGAAGTGCTTCGATTTCTGGCTTGAGATAGGCAGGGACTGCTCAAACTGCATAGCAGCATGCCCCGCGGCCTCCAGACTCAACAAACTGATGGATTGATCCCGAATGCCCGTGCCCATCGCCAGAATGGAACGAGTTTTGCAGTTTTCCCTTCAGAAAGCCTGATAGTCCTTTCCTGATTGTAAGTTATGATTAATCCCGACCTGTTGTCAAAGAAATCCAACGCTTCCTGAAGCCCCTCTAGTTCTCTTTCCTGATTCTCTCCTTCGAGATGCCAGCAAACCTGAATGCACTTGTAACCAGAATCCGGATCCTCAATGACGAAATCACATTCTCTATGATTTGAAAAATACCATGGTGAGCCAAACCGTCTCAGCTGGTTAAAAACAGCTGTTTCAAGTAAATGCCCCCGATTTGGAGAAAGGTGGAAGGCAACCGCACCGCTCAGACCGTTATCCACAGGATAGACTTTTCTAGGAGCCAGCAGGGTGCGTTTAAGAGACCAGTCAAATCTGTTCATCTGGAAGAGAAGATACACATCCTCCATATAAGAAATATACTCCTTTACGGAAGTTGAGCTGCGAAAACCAAGCTGTTTCGATAGTTTACCATAGGTGATTTTCATTCCTGGATTCGACATCAGAAACTGAGCAAGTTCGCGAAAAGCCTGTCGTTCCTGAATACCGTATCTGGCTATGATATCCCGGTAGATGATATCACGATATGTCTGCTCAAGCAGTTCTCTTCTGTTATGCTTGAGGAATTCGGGAAACCCACCGTTGAATATGTATTCCTTGCTCAGTTGTATTAGTTGAGCTACTGAATCAGTTGACTCTTGTTCCCATTTGAAGCCCTTGAAATCAAGAAACTCATTGAACGAAAACGGAAACAGCTCCTGACGAATATATCTTCCTGTAAGATGGCTTCCCAGCTCATTACTAAGGAGTGAGCTGTTAGAACCTGTTACAACGATGTTATATCCCAGATCATGAAGTTTTCTTAGATAGCGTTCCCAGGCCGGAGCAAGTTGAATCTCATCAAAAAGAAAGATTGATGACTTTTTCACTTTGTTGAAAATCGTCAGCAGAATATCGTAATCAGATTCGTTAAAGCTCGTGAGTCTTAAATCATCGAAGTTGATGTAATTGAAATCCGATCCGCAATATTCAGCAATTTGTCTCAGAAGCGTTGATTTACCGCATCTTCTGATACCAGTAATGGCAACTATCCGATCCAGATTCAACCGTTCTTTCCAGGATACCTCTCTGGGGGTTCCAGTATCTTTTAAGAGTAGTTCATCTCTTTGATCATTTATCAATCGTTCAAGGTATAGTGTTTCCATATCATCACCTCCCAATTGATTATGCAGTACTATACCAATATTGTCAATGCCGGTATATAGTATGTATCCAACACTGACAATATTGATATATCATTCAAATGTAGGGTATCCAGCTGTATAGCTGTAATTTGACGAAAATGCAGAATCGTATCAATATACCTATTGACACACTGTACTGCTGTACTATGATAGTAATACAGAGAGTGAAAAGAGGTGTTAATGTACAGTATTGATTCAAGGTCAGTAATTCCGGTTTACGAGCAGCTCAAAAGGCAGATAGTGCTTAGTATCGTTTCAGGCAGGCTTGATGAGGGAGAGAAACTTCCCTCTATCCGTGAGCTTGCAGCAGCCCTGAGGATTAATCCGAATACGGTTGCCAAGACCTATAGACAATTGGAAACAGACGGATACGTTACTTCGCGGAAGGGACTCGGAGTATTTGTCAGTGCCGGAGTCAGAGAACTGCAGAGTAATCGAATTGAAATCTTCGAAGAACTTACCGATGAATACATTTCAAAAGCAGCTGGACTTGGGCTAAATGCAGATGAGATCATTAAAGGTCTTGCAGGCAGGCTGAAAGGGGAGATCGAACATGATAAGAATGAGTAATCTTTCTTTTGCCTACGGCGAGAGGGAAATCCTGAAAGATTTCAATCTGGAGCTGAAAGCGGGAGAGACTGTAATGATAACGGGTCCCAATGGTGTAGGGAAAAGTACGATTCTCCGGCTACTGGCCGGAGTACTTATTCAACAGTCGGGAGAGATCGATCACGGATATCCAAAAGGGACGGATCCAAGACAGAAAACAGCTTTCCTGCCGGACAGCCTGAGCTTCTACAGAAGCATGACCCCTCTGGAGGCGGCTAAATTCCACGCGGGAATATTCGGTACCGAACCTTCAGACCTTGAACTGGCACAGAAAGCTGGAGTGGACCTAAGCAGACACATCAACGAATTATCGGTCGGTCAGCGGGTGCTTGTGCAGATGGCAATTATTCTGTCAACCGATCCTGAGCTGATACTGATAGATGAAGTCCTTCATTCGGTTGACCCATACCTCCGAAATATTCTATTCACGGAACTCATAGAAGTAATGGAAGAGAAAAATCCCACTGTTGTGATGGTGAACCTTAACTTCCATGACATCGAGCACCTTGCGGGCAGGGTGATCTTCCTGGGGCGCGAAGGAATCAGGTTGGATGAATCAGTGGATCTGCTGAAGGCAAAGACAAGAAGGGTTATAGCGGAAGAAATACCATCGGAATATCCCGTGCTGCTTACCGAAAATGTAATGGGAAGCAGACACCACATTGTCTATCCGTTTGAAAAGAAAAATCGGAGAAATCACCGATGAGAACATCAGGGAAATGGATCTCACGGAGATAATGACGGCTTTCATGGGAGGCGAGTACGGTGTTTCTCAAGGAGCTCAAAGACACACTGAAACAAACGGGTTCCATAATGACGCTTATGGTGGTGTTGCCGCTGATATACCTTCTGGACAGCTGGGCGCTGAACGGTACGGTAGGTATTGCGCTGATGCACGAAGGACAACTCTTCACGGTGGACAGATATGCCGACGGAGTTGTGATCGCTCACGATGTGATCCGCTGAGTCTCTATATGCTTCATTGACCGTACAAATTTACTTGCGGTATAATCAGCTCAAGTAATAATTTTAGAAAATGTGAACAGCTGGGATACGCTGGTTAACTGTTAATCACAGGCAGGGAGTGGATATAATGGTAAGTTATCGTGTTCTTTTAGGCTCAGTGGCGGTCTCGTTGATTGTTCTTCTCGCGTGCGGAGCTGCCGCTTCACCTTCTGAATTGCTCATCGGAATCTGGAATACCGAGGATATGGATGAGACAATGATCGTCGAGTTCCGATCCGATGGAACCGTGCAGCCTGAGGGTGAGGAGCTGCAGCGCTACGTCATCATTGAGGGGGAGCCTGTTACGGTGAAGATAATGAACTTGGACTCCGATTTAGTTTATGCCGAACTTGAGCTTGTATTCAACGGGGATGATCAGTGTATTCTATCAGGTGAGGGCAGAATCATGACACTCACTCGAGTGGAGTAAAAAAACAGAAAGGGACATAATGGCAGAAAAGTACAGCGCGCCTCATGAAATGCAGATCGATACGGACAGAACTTACCTTTTAAAAATAATGACCGATCGCGGTGAAATCGAACTGGAACTGTTTCCGGAGTACGCTCCTAAGACCGTAAATAACTTCATCTGTCTTACGAAGGATGGATATTACGACGGGATAATCTTTCACAGGGTTATCCCCAATTTCATGGTACAGGGCGGGGACCCCACCGGAACGGGCAGGGGAGGCCCCGGTTACAATTTTGGGGATGAGTTTGCCGGAAACCCGCTGCAGCATGAAACCGGTTCGCTCTCCATGGCTAACGCCGGCCCGGGCACCAACGGAAGCCAGTTCTTCATTACGCATTGCCCTCAGCCTCATCTGAACGGTAAGCATACCGTTTTTGGAAAGGTCACAAAGGGCCAGGATGTGGTGGACGCTATCCGTCAGGGTGATGTGATGATTAAGGTGACTGTTGGGGACTGACATTAACACACGACTGTACTGATCCTTTGCGGGTTGCTTTAGTCTATGCCGTGCTGCTCCTTCAGCCTGATTGATTCCTGAATGCCCTGAGAGATCCCATTGTTGAAGGCTTCTTCGTAGTCCGCTATGGCTTCGTGTATCCTTCCGGATACAGAAATCGCGTCTCTTTTCCTGCGATCTCTCCCGAACCTGAACGTTTAACTGGATTGATTTGACGTTGTCGAGTGATCGATTTTCATTATCTTCGATTATCGAATTGCACTTCCTGATGATTCTACTGAATTCACAGAACTCAGCTTTGGAGGAATGAAATGCCTGATGATATAGTTGGTAGCCCGGAACCTGCCCCGGAATCTCAAGGCGAACCTCAGGGTGAACCTCAGGCTGAATCTGCTGAAGAGACGGTTGAAGCACCTGCTGAGAATACTGCTGCACTCGATTCCAAACCTGAAATTCATGAGATAAGCTGCGATAACTGCGGCGCACCCCTCACGTACATGGAGGGCGAGGCTGTTATCACCTGTGCGTACTGCGGAACGACAACGATGCTTGCCGGTTACGACAACATTGTTATTGTTGAGTCTCATTTTCTTCTTCCTCCCAAAGTCGGGCGCGATGAAGCAATTGGTATTGCTTCGGGATGGCTTAAAAAAGGTTTTTACAAATCGAAGGATCTTCCCAACAAAGTAACATGGAGAAAGACGGAAGCGAGGGTTCTTCCTTATTGGATAGTCAGATGCACAGGCAGCACCCGCTGGAGCGGAATGCAGAAAAGGACGAAGACAGTCGGCTCCGGTAAGAACAAAGCAACAAAGACATTCTGGGAACCTGTTCAGGGGCGTTTCACCGAGGATTACACCTGGCCTGTCTACGCCAGGGAGGATACCTCGGAATTCTGGGGAATCCGGAATATAGAACCTGGTAAGCAGTGTGTTTTCCCGGATTGGGGAAAGTTCATCTTCAGGCTTGGAGGCTCGAAACGAGCTCCTAACAAGAACCTTCTTGAGGGCAAGATGGATTTCTCCATAGATGAGCTGAAGAAAGCCAATATGCATGAGCATATCATCAACGGACAGATCATACAGGAAAGAGCTGAATCATCCGGCCGAAACAGGATTATAGAGCTGCATCAGGAGAAGGCTGAGAGTAAGGCTACAAAAGTCACCGACATAGACACAACTATAGATGTTCAGGGTGTTGACCTGGTTTACCTTCCAATCTGGGAACTTGTATACAACTATGCCGGCAAGGATTACAATGTACTGGTAGATGCCTGCCGCCAGGAGGTTCTTTCAGGCGAGGCGCCTGTGGGTAAATGGGCGAAAGCGACTATCTTCGATATCATTTTTCTGTTTATTGCTGTCATTTTTGCTGTGATTGGAGCCGTATCTGAAGGTGCCGCATGGCCGTGGATAGCAACTGGTGTATTTGGCGGCAGCGCTATCGCCTACTCCGTCTGGACCGCAACTATGAAGGAGTGAATTACTGTAATCCGGCAGGACAGGTTGCTTTAAGACTCACTGATTAACCTGTTTACCTCGTCACTCAGTTCAAACAGATTGCCGATTGGTTTGAAGAACAGTTTCGATGAGACCGAGTTAATTGAGAGGATTTCATTCGGAATACTCGCAATCGGAGAACCCGTATAGATAACATACCTGACGTCAGACCATTTCTTTGAAGCCTGTTTTATGAATTCAATGCCATCCATTCCCGGTAATCTGAGATCGACTATTACAGCATCCAGTTGTGATTTTTTCATCAGATCCAGGGCTTCTTCCGCTGTTTCAACGGATTGGGTTTTAAAGCCGCAATCATCAAAATGGAATTTCAGGCTTACCCGGACGGATTCATCATCATCGATGATGAGTATGCTCAGCGGTTCATGCAAAACTGCGTCTGGAATGTTCTTTGCATTCTCAGTCATTATATCTCGCTTGGCACGTGTTCAAGGTATATCCCGATATCCTGCTGGTGTTCAATATTGTATATCTCTTCCTTGATGAAAACATCCACAATTTCCGGAGATAGCTGTGTACCGCTTGTCTCCTTCAGCTCCGAAAGCGCTTTTTCCGTGCTCATTGCATCTCTGTAAGGTCTATCAGAGGTTAGAGCATCGTATACGTCGGCCACGGAGAGTATTTCCGATTCAAGAATCAGATCTGATCCATATCTTTCTTCAGGATAACCTTTTCCATCAAACCATTTGTGATGATTCCTGATAAGCGGAAGAATCGGTTTGAAATACTCAACATTCTTAAGGATCTGCTCGCCAATTTCAATGTGTTCCTTTATTCTGTCGTATTCATCTTCAGTGAGTTTTCCCGGTTTGTTCAGGACTGCGCGTGCTACACCAATTTTACCTATATCGTGCAGCAGGCTTCCAAGACGCAGTATCTGCAGTCTGTGCGTATCGAGACCAAGCTTCCGTCCGATAGCGACGCTGTATTCACTAACCCTGAGAGAATGCCCTCTGGTATACGGATCCTTTGCCTCGATAGTCTGGATAAGTATTACCACAGTATTGTAGATAGCTCTTGCCAGAGCGCTGTTGGTTTGCTCCAGTTCCTCGGTTCGCTCCCGAACCAGAGTTTCAAGATGTTCACGGTACATGAGATTCTGCTTGATAAGATTGGATTTTTCAATGGTCTCTTCTACTCTGTGAAGCAGTCCCGCCATGTCTATAACCGGTTTTGTCATGTAATCCCATGCACCCATGCGGAGGGATTTTATTGCTTCCTCAAGAACTTCTGTTCCGGATATGACAATGGATGGAATATTCCTGCCGGAGGCTCTAATGTATTCAATGACTTCATGCCCGCTCATTTCAGGCATTCTCAGATCAACAAGTACGCATTGAGGCGTTTCGCGGTCGAACAGCTCTATTCCCTGCCTGCCGTTTTCAGCGAGTAGAACTTGATATCCGCTGTCTTCAAGGTACATCTTAAAACTGGTTCTAACAGCTTCCTCATCGTCTATCACCAGTATTAAACCCTTATGAGTCATCTGATCCTATGGGTAATCGGATGATGAATCTGGTATGCCTTCCAGGTACGGATTTTACTTCCAGTTCTCCTCCGTGACCCTCTGTAACAATGAAGTATGAAACGGATAGTCCGAGCCCTGTTCCTATTCCCACTTCTTTCGTTGTGAAAAATGGTTCGAAGATACGTTTCCGGATGTTAGCAGGGATCCCCGGACCGTTGTCTTCTATTTCTGTGACCACAAAGTTGTCTTCAGCAGTTATTTTAAGAATGAAACGGGGCTTCTTCGGTTTGCCTGTTCTGGATTTTGAATTCCACATTGCTTCCGTTCCATTACGCAGGATATTAAGGAACACCTGCTGGATCTTGCTTCTTTCGCAGAGAATCATAGGTAGTGACTTCTCATATTCTCTTCTGATCTCAATATGCCTGAAATCGTATTTCTTCTTCAGATCGTAATCATTCTGAGCAAGTTCCAGTGTTTTGTCCAGTAGTTCTGCTACATCGAAGAGTGAAGGTTTTGCTTCGCTCTTCCTTGCGAAACTAAGCATATTCTGTACTATTGAAGCGGCTCTTCTTCCTGAATCATGGATCAGATGCAGCTGATGAAGAATGTTTCTTTTTTCAAGGAAACTCCTGATTACCTCCATCGTTGTTCCCACTTCAGCAGCAATTCTATCATTGTCCGGCAGATCGCCAGTGAGTCTTCTGAGGATGACTTCTGAATTCTGCATCATTCCGGCAAGAGGGTTATTGATCTCATGAGCCATCCCTGCGGCGAGCCCGCCAACGGAAAGCATTTTCTCCGACTGCACCATCATTTCCTCAAGACGGACCCGTTCCGTAACATCATCGATCCGGAGCACAGCACCTTCTACATTGTTTGCTATCAATGGATATACGGTCAGATCCTCATACCGGTTTTCATCATCAGTGGAAGTATTCTGCCTTGCTTTGTACTTCACTTCCCGAGAGGAGATACTGTCTGAGATAAGAGAAGAATGTTCGCTCAGCCACGGAATTACATCACTCAGTTTTCTGCCGAATGCTTTCTTGGCACTTAAACCGGTTCTGTGTTCAGCTTCAGAATTCCAGAGAGTTATCTTGTTCTCCGTACTTACGCCAATAAGTACACTGGGCATCGAATCTATGATATTCGCCAGGTAATTCCTGAGATGATTCAGTTCCAGTTCTGTTTTCTTGCGGTCAGTAATGTCTCTTACAGTGGCCTGGAGAAAAGTATTCTCCGGCATATCCACCCGGGTCAGGAGTACCGTCGCCGAAAAATCTTCCCCCGATAGTCTTCGATGGATCCATTCGAAGAAATGTGATCCTTCCCTCATTGCGATACCGATCATCTGTTTTGCTTTATCTGATGACAATTGCCCATCCGGCTGATATCGAGGAGAGAGGTTCCATGGTCCCATGGTGGTGAACTCCTCTTCGGATGATACACAGAACATTCCCAGTATCGAGGGATTTCCTGACGCGAATTTCCATGCAGGCGGTTCCAGTGTCATTATCGCATCGTGAGAGGAATCGAAAAGCTTGCGGTATCTCTCTTCGGACTTGATAAGCTTTGATTCCGCATCGAGCTTTCCCATTGCGAAAGCAATGTCATCTGTTACTTCCTGAAGAAGAGCACCCTCCTCAGCATCAATTGTGGATTCGTACGAAAGGGCAACAAACAGAATACCGACAGTCCTGTCCTCGGATTTCATTGGAGCTACAAACGTCGGATAGAAATCCTTACCATGTTTGCCAAGATGATCGCAGCCTTTGCATTGATCGGGGTCATTCATAATAACATAGTTTCCAGTATCAATTGCCTGGGCGACGCATACGGGGTAAGGTCCCAGAATCAGTTCATCTTTGAGGTAACTTTTTGTTCCAGCCTGAAAAACTTCTCCGATTTTACCCTCATCATCCAGCAGCATTATAGTGCAGTCCTGATAGGATCTTGTTTCTATCAGGGTTTCGCATGCATTCTGCAGAAGACCTTCCAGCCCGGTCTCCTGAACGATCAGCTGATTGACATTCCTGATCGCGAGAAGAAGCGAGTTGAGATCCGCTACCCGCTGTGAAGCATTCTTCTGTTCTGTAACATCCAGCATGATCCCGTTGAAAAGGACAACATTGTTAAGGAGTGTTGGTTTTGATATACCTCTTACATGGATCATTTCTCCTGAAGATCTGAGGAATGGAGTCTCAAAATTCCAGTCTTCCATTGATGAAACAGCACTGTCTATCGAAGAGAAGAATTCTTCCTTTTGTTCTTTGGATGGTATTCCCTGCACGAAACTCTCAAACAGGTTTTCTGTATCCTCCGGGATACCGAAAATGCTTTCAAGGTTGCCGCTGACAAAATCAATGCCGTATTCCCCCGATTTACGGATATAGAACTGGAATATTATTCCCGGGATATTCCGGGCCGTCTCGCCAAGCTGATGTTCGCTCTGAAGAAGTTCATCTTCCGCTTTTTTCTGATCGGTTATGTCCTGCTGAATACCGAATATCTCCACGGGGTTGTTCCGGTCATCCATTTTGATAACTTCAGGTTCAGGAGCGGCGATAAAGCGTATCTCACCGTCGGGCCTGATAATCCTGAAGATCAGAGCTTTTGACCCGTACCCTTTGAAAGCGTTTTCTGCAGCTTTTTTTACATCCATGATGTCGTCAGGATGTGTGTAAGCATCTATGAAATCGGTGATATCCGAGTATTCCTTCTGCTCCGGAATGGAATATATCCGGCATAACTCTGCGGATAGTTTTACTTTACCTGTCTGGAGATTCCATTTCCAGCTTCCTACATTGGCAAGTGTCTGGATCTTCTTATGTTCTGTTTCGTTTTTTCTGAATGTCTCTTCGCTTCTTCTATTTTCAACGGTTTCCAGAAGAAGATCGGAGAACCGGCTCTGAAGCGCTTCGTAACTGTCAGAGCTTGGAATATTTTCACAACCGAAGGTGTCAAGATAGCATTGGGCAATACTCTTAACTGCAGACATATTGTTTTCCGGGATGGCAATATGCCAGAAGCTGGCAGATGCGGGTGATGAATTGAAGGATTCACCCGGTGTTACGATAACTCCCCTGGGTCTGGCGGGGTAAGCACGCAGGAAAGCAAGAGCCTTCTCAATTGTTTCGGCATAGAGGATAATAGTGGAAGAAGGAAGTACTCCATTAAATGTATTAATCGACTTGAAGCCTTCTGGTGTATGCTCAGCAAGGCTGAATAGCTGAATTTCCATATAATCACTCCATTCCGACCATAAGAATACACATTGCAGGGACCTTTGACAATTGTGCTTCGAAACCGCTGAAAATCAGCATGTCGAAAACCTGATTCCGATTGCCTCTACTCGAATGCAAGACGGTAAAGTCTGGGGTAGTTTTCGGGCCATGGCTCCCAGGCAACAATGCCGTAGCTGTTGATTTCAATATAGAGCAGTACCGAGTCCGGGAAGGCGCTGCAGTGTACAACGCGAATCTTTTCTCCGGAAGGAGAGAATACATCCCACATCAGGTTATTTGTCGTCGTTCCTCTCTGAGCCCACAGGTTACCCGCGGAATCGACTCCCATTCTTTCAACCTGCGGGAGATACTCTGGTATTTCACCGTAAACAGGCTGATTGTTACCTTCACCATCACCGACCATAAAAGAGACTATTGGAATCTGAGGAATTCGCTCCATATCCTCAAGGCTTACTCGGGCAGATTCGGATCGTATTGTATCAACAGGTTGGCCTTCGAGGTCGTATACCTCTATCTCATAATCATCATTACACATTCTTGAGAGGTAAACGCGGTTGTTGTCTCCCCCGGCAACGGTTACATATCCCGGTTTGAAATCGTAAGAATCATCAGGGAAAGAGAAAAGATGAGAAAGAAGGATTGCTTCCGGTTCCCCACACATTCCTTCCCATATATCCACTTCGAAGCCCATTCCGAACGTATCTTCCAGAAACTTGTAAATGCTTGAATACACCACGAAGCTGGAGTCCCCGGCGGCTGTCATGGCCAGTGCTCCGCCTCCGGCCCCCGCATTCGGCCTGCTGCCCAGGTACTCGCCCTCCGGGGAGAAGAAGCAGACTTCGCGGTCCATGGCATCCAATACGATTATTCTTCCATCCCCTAGAACCGTCATCTGGCCTGGCATGTTGAATTCACCCGGGGCTTCACCCCGGCCGCCGAATGAGAAAACAAAATC
>JAUVIR010000047.1 GCA_030592645.1 Candidatus Fermentibacterota bacterium
CAGGTTGCCACTAATGTGCAGTTCGCCGACATGGACGGCGATGTAGGTTCGGGTGCCTGGGCTTACGCCACGTATGTACCCAGCGGTACAACGGATGTCCGCCTTGCCAGGAACAGCCTTGGCGGCGCCGGCTGGGTTAGTGATCAGCCCATCCGTGACGATAATCAGATCACGCCTTACCCCGCGGTTGCCGCAGGCGCAAACGGAACGGTCGCTGTTGCATTGCTTGACGAGAGAGCAGTCGGAACACCTCAGGTTCGCATCAGAAGAAGTACGAACTACGGTGCTTCCTTCGCCGGATCATTCCAGGTAAGCAGCGCCGGCAGCCCCCTTGCCGATACCGATATAGCCTTCAGCCACGGCGCCACCCAGACCGGCTGGATAACGGTTACGTACGAGTTCGCAAGCGGCGATACCTTCGGTTACTACTACAGTACCGACAGCGGCACCAGCTGGACCTACGGCACGGTATTCGCAGGTACAGGAGACGATGAGTATCATGGAAGCATCCGCGCGAGGAAAGCTACCGGCGCTCTTACGGTTTCCTACACCGCGGGTCCCGCAGGTGACGTGATGTTCACCTGGACAACCGCTGCTGATCCTCAGGATTTCACAACACCTGCCGCTATCAACGAATTCGTATGCACAGGATTCTGGCCTTCAGCAGCCGGCTGGAACGGAAGCGGGAACTCCGGTATTCTGTATACCAACTGGGACAACAACTACAGGCTCATGTGGGACTGGTTCGGCAACGTTGGTATCGAGGGCGGGGGAACGTCCGCGGAACTCAGCACGATCCATAACTCCCCCAACCCCTTCAATGCCACAACCAACATCAGTTTCAGCCTTGCACAGAGCAGCCCTGTTTCGATCTCCGTCTACAATGTAGCCGGACAGCTTGTCAGCACAATAGCCGACAATCACAGTTTCGATGCGGGAACACATTCAGTGGAGTGGAATGCTCAGAGCTTCTCTCCCGGCGTATACTTCTGTCGTCTTAATGCCGACGGGATCAGCCAGACACACAGAATGCTGCTTGTGAAATAACATAGAAACCTGAGAAATTCAGGGGTCGCTGCCGCCCGGAGCCAGGCTCCGGGCGGTTTCTGCTGAAACTCCCGGATTCGGAGGACACCATGCTGAATGTTATTCCCGGTTTTATAAGTGATAAACTGAAAAGGGGAGAGCTCAGGGGCAGTCTTCGAGGCAGCGTGGTTCTGGTGGATATTTCAGGATTCACAACTCTTACAGAGAGCCTGCTCTCACACGGCAAGTCGGGTGCTGAGGTACTCTCCTCGATCATTAACAGCGTTTTCAACCCGGCAATACATAACATCCACAGGCATGGCGGTTTCATATCCGCCTTCGCGGGAGATTCATTCTGCGTTATTCTTCCGGGGGTAGGCACCCCGCAAGCGGAGAATCTGGCAGGAATCATCGAACGGACAATAGCAGATCGGTCAGAATATTCGACCCGGTTCGGTGATTTCAGGATCAACGTGAGGTTTTCCCTGGGAGAGGGTTCTATAGAGTGGGGTATTCCAGGTTCATCCATGGGCAGGACATGGTATTTCAGAGGCGATGCCATAAGTGAAGCGTCGGAGTTTGCCCCCGGTAACCTGAAACATCATCTGCAGCAGGATTCACTGCCGGATGGTGATACTTACAGGAGACCCCGGACAGCCCCGACCGCAGCGAGGCTCATAGTGCCCCGGCAGGTGCTTTCAATGAAACCGGGCGGAGAATTCAGAGATGTCGTGCCGGTGTTCATTTCATTTGAGGAGCCCGGCAGCTGGGATTCGCTAAATGATTTCCTGACTATTGTGATCGACCTGGCAAGGGACTTCGGAGGATACACTGCGGGACTCTATTTCGAGGATAAGGGGCCTTTGCTCTTTGTGCTCTTCGGCGCTCCGGTATCTTTTGAGAACAACGCTTCCCGCGCCGTCGGCTTCGCCCATGCTGCATGCAGAAGATCAGGTGTTCGATGCAGGGCTGGCCTTGCCGGGGGCATTGCTTACGCTGGATTTGTGGGCAACAGGTCACGCTGCACGTATACCGCTCTTGGCGACACAATCAACATAGCTGCCAGACTGGCGCTGAAGGCGGATTGGGGCAGGGTGCTCATCTCGGACCCTCTGCGCAGGTCAGTTGAAAATGAGTTTCAGTGTACAAGCCGCGGTTCCTTCTCTCTCAAGGGAAAAATGATCAGGGTAAATACATATTCCGTTGACCGGAAGATCGATCCCGACAGGGAATCCCTCTACCGGGAAACGATGTTCGGCAGAGAGAATGAAATGAGAATTCTTGCAGAATCCCTGACCGGTATCGGGGAGTTTTCCTCCTTTGGAGGAGTAACTTATGTCTACGGCGACCCGGGTTCCGGAAAATCCATGCTGATATCCAAGGCGATTGAAGGATGCCCGCAGCGGTACAGAATACTGCGGATGGAAACCGACGATGTGCTGGGAAAGAGCCTTAATCCATTCCTTTACATGCTGCGGAACCTGTTCGGGCAGAAGCCGGGACAATCACTGCCCGAGGGAGAGAAAGAGTTCCTTGAAAAGTTCGATCTGCTGCTGGGGCAGCTTCGGGAAACAGGATTGGATACAGCGCTTGCAGTTGCATCGGAACTCTCGAGAACACGCTCCATACTGGGCGCACTTCTGGGGCATTTCCAGGGGGACTCCCTTTTCCAGCAGATTTCTCCAAAAGCTAGATTTGAGAATACAGTCATAGCCATAAAGGAATTGATCAAAGGCTTCAGCCTTTTAGGACCTACGGTTGTTGTGCTTGAAGATCTGCAATGGCTTGACGCGGATTCAAGGGAGGTTTTCTCCTCGCTTACCAGGAATGTCAGCGGATTCCCGTTCATTCTGATCGTATCGAGCAGGTTCGGAGATGATGGTTCGAAACTGACCCTTGAGCAGGACACCGGGATAGCAAGCCGCTGCATCACTCTTTCCCTGCTGGGGCGGAACGCTGTCATCGACATCTCACATGAGATACTTGGAGGGGAACCCGGAGATCAGCTTTCAGAATTTCTTTCGGCACACTGCGGCAGTAATCCATTCTATGTAAAACAGCTCTGTCTTTACCTTCGCGAGAATGATCTGATCGATGTCCACGGGGGGAAAGCCAGCCTGTCCGCGGCACCCTCGGAGATACCATCGAGCGTAAAGGCAATTCTTGTTGCAAGGCTGGACAGGCTTTCCATGAAGATGAAGAGCCTTGTACAGACAGCATCTGTGCTTGGCAGGGAGTTCAACATTCTGATCCTCTCCCGGATGCTCAAAGGAGAGAATATCGAGGCTCAGCTCGAGTCATCCGAACTTTTGTCAGTATGGGCGCCGCTCACCGAGATTCTTTACATCTTCAGACATGGTCTGATGAGGGACGCTGCATATCATATGCAGCTTGGCAAACGTCTCCGGGAACTTCATCTTCTGGCCGCCGTGGCATTCGAAGGTCTGTATAGAACTGATCCCGAACTGCTTGCCGATATTGCCTACCACTACGAGAGCGCCGGGGTTGCCACCAGGGCAGTTGAGTATCTGAAGAAGTCCGCCCTTTACGCCGCGGACTCCTACAGGAACCACCAGGCGCTTGATCTTTATATCAGGCTTCTATCTTTTCTTGAGCCTGAGAGCCCGGAGCATGCAGAGGTTTCGATGGAGGTGATCTATCTCCACAGGAGGCTGGGCAACTGGACAGAGGCGATATCCATGCTTACCGCTTTATCAGAAACTGCCGGAAGGAAGGGATTCCTTAAAATTCGTCTTCAATCCTTGAACGAACTGGGAAGCCTTCTTGCCATCAGAGGGGACATTGAGAAGGCATCTTCCCTTCTGGAGGAATCAGTCACAGAGACGGAGAAGGCGGGGGAAACGGGGCTGGGAATTGATGCTCTTAACAGGCTCGGGTGCATATCTGTCGATCGTGCCGATCACGAGGAGGGGATGAGGCTTCTCCGCAGGGCTCTTTCGCTTAGCAGGAGTCTAGGCGATTCTCAGCGGGAAGCGGGCATTTATGGCTCTATTGCCAGAAGTTTCACCTATCAGGGAAAGTACCGAGAGTCTCTCGAAGCACTTGAAAAATCGGTTGAACTGCTGCAGCAGGCAGGAGATGAATACAAAGTCATGACTTCGCGGTACAACCTTGGAGTTCTCAACTACCTCGTTGGCGAGCGGGAAGCGGCATTGCAGATATGGGAGAAAACTCTTGAATTAGCCAGGGAAAGTGGTGATATCCGCTCCATTGCTCTTGCTATCGGCAGTATTGGCTCCTATCACGCGGATCATGGGGATGACAGCAAAGCCCTTGCCGCGCAGCAGGAGAAGCTGAATATGGCTCGCGAGCTGGACGATAAGGTTATGATGCTGTACGCGCTTGGAAATATCGGTCTGCTGCACTCCTTCGAAGGGCTGTATGACAAAGCGCTGGCCTGTTACAATGAGTATGTGGATATCGCCCGGAGCATAGATGCCAGGTCGGAGCTCTGCAGGATACTGGGCTGTCTTGGAAATATCTACGCCAAACTCTGGGATTTCGAGCGGGCGGAGAAATACTACAATGAGCAGCTTCTTCTAGCCGAAGAGATATCAGAGGGAGTAAACAGTATAAACGCCCTTCGGAACAGAGCCCTGCTTGAGACAGAGAAGGGACAGACGGAAGAAGCGCAGAAATCTCTTCGAGAAGCCCTTGGAATATCCAAAGAAATAGAATCTTCTATTGAAATAGCTTTCTGCAAGGGTCTTATTGCCGATCTGGAATCTTTCCTGGAAAACCATCAGGCGGCTGAGAAGAACGCGCTGGAAGGCCTGAAGATATTAAGAGATGTAGAAGACCCGCCAAAGCTTGCGGAAATGCTGGCCCGGCTGGCAAGAATAAGTTTCGATGCGGGAGAACTGGAAAAGGCCGAAAGCTATGCTCTAGAGGCGGCGGAGACAGCCCGCTCTTCTATGAACAGAAGCGCCCTCTGGAACGCGGAGATCATCCGCGCGAAAGTGATGATCCCGGTGAACCCGGGTAAGGCAGTATCAATTCTTGATGATCTTCAGAACAACCTGGGTGATCTGGACAGAAAGGCCGAGCGGTTTGCGGTATATTACGCAGCAACCGGTGAGCGGAAGTACAGAGATGAGGCGGTTGCGATTTATAAGGATCTGATAAGCAGAACCGGGTCTGTTACCCTGAAGAAGAAGCTGACCATCCTTACCGACAGGGAAGGCGATGTATATGAGTAAAATTGCCGCAGTAATGGCCGTTCTGATATTTCCAGTGACGGCATTTTCCGACTGATCGAATAGCTCACATCCCGATCCTGGATGATGTTGACACTTGCGGTGTTTTTTACATATCATGTAAATCGCTAAAGGTGGTTAGTAATATGCATGCTTATATAGTCAGAATTGCTGAAATAGCTCTTGCCAGAGCCTTAACTCGAGCACCTGTTACCACGATTCTGGGACCGCGTCAATGTGGAAAATCGACTCTTGCACGTGAATTTCTGCGAAAATCAGGTGATTCGGCAGTATATCTCGATCTTCAGAATCGATCTCATAGAAATATGCTGCTGGCGGACTGATCTGGCTAGGAAATGGAAACCATCAGGAGAGTATTCATGAAAGTCTTTTTGGCAGCAGCTATAGTTTATCTGGCTATCTGTGTGTACGTGTATCTGAACCAGAGAGCTTTCATCTACTTCCCGCAGCGGGGGGCGCTGTACACCGGCGAGAAGCCCGTTGAGATTCGCAGCGGAGAGATCACGCTGAGGGGATGGGTTCTGAACGAAGGCTGCGATGAAGCCGTCATATACTTTGGCGGAAATGCAGAGAGACCTGAAGCGGGCATCCCGGACTTCAAACGGGTCTTCTCTTCACAGACCGTGTACCTGATTAACTACAGAGGCTACGGTGAGAGCGAGGGAAGCCCTTCGGAAGAAGGTTTCTACGCGGATGCGCTTGCTATCTACGATCACATATCACAGAGCCACTCGAAGGTCTCCGTCATAGGCAGAAGCCTCGGCACAGGTGTGGCCACCTACCTTGCGGTAGAGAGAGATGTGAACAGGCTTGTGCTTGTAGAGCCCTTCGACAGTATGGTAAACGTCGCCCGATCAGCCTATCCTTTCTTCCCAGTGAAGTTCATGCTGAAGGATCGCTACGATTCTGCAGGCAGGGCAGGGAGCATCACTTCGCGAACCCTTTTCATTATCGCGGGGAAGGATGAAATTATTCCGCGATGGTCGACGGAGGGACTTATCTCGGAGTTCGACCAGGACATCCTGGAAGTAGTTGTCATTGAAAATGCAACTCATAATGATATACAGAATTATCCTCAGTACTATCTGGCGCTGGAGGAGTTTTTTACTGTTCTGCAGAAGGAGGAATAAAGTGGTAACAGGAAGACGTTTATGTATTCTCATTGCTATCGTCTTTGCAGCGGGTGTTCATGCGCAGCAGGTATTTACCGAAGTTTCCGCTTCCCTCGGGATTTCAGGTCAGACAGGGCTTGGTCATGCGGTCGGCTGGTGCGATATAGATAACGACGGTGATCTTGATGTGGCGCTGTCGAATCAGGACGGCAGCGGTTTCTGGCTGTACAGGAACAACGGAACGAACTTCACGAATATTACTTCTCCTGCGGGGCTGGGGGGCATCGGAGCCTACCGTATTCTCTGGGGCGAGGTTACAGGGGACGATTACACCGACCTGATACTTGACTGGGGCTCATCGCAGAGGCTTTTCGGCAACGATGGCGACGGGACTTTCACTGATCTTACTTCCGGAAGCGGCCTTACCGGGAACCCGGTCTGTATCGCGGATTTCGATAACGACGGTTCCTCCGATGTTCTGACACTTACGAGTTCCGGCTGCAGTGTCCTTATGAATTCCGGAAGCGGTACATTCACCGCGCAGGCTGCGGGGACCGGGACATGGTGGTGCGCTGTCTGCCTGGATTATGACCAGGACGGTGACCAGGATATCTACCTCGGCACTTACAGCAGCAGCTCCCCTAACGCGCTGTTCCGTAACGACGGCTCATCATTTACCGACGTGACTGCAGCCGCCGGAGTTGCTTTTAACGGCAGTACAACAGGCATAACCGTGGGAGATTACAATAACGACGGATATCTCGACCTCTACCTGGCGAACTACTCGTCACCCGGATGCAAACTTTTTGAGAACGACGGTGACGGCACATTCACCGATGTCACCGCAGCAGCCGGAGTTACAGGGCAAACCGATACAAGGACCTCAGCGTTCACAGATTACAACAATGACGGCTGGCTTGATATTTTCTCATCCCATCATGATTTCTTTGTTGTCAGCAATATCATGTGGAGGAACAACGGCGATGGGACCTTTTCCGATGTCGGTGCCAGTCTAGGGCTTTCAGGCGAATTTATCGGTGACTACTTCGGTACGGCCTGGGGGGACTACAATCTGGATGGGGACATAGACCTTTTCGCGGTTGGCCATATCGATAAGTGGGAGCTGCTGCGAAATGACCAGAGCGCGACAATGCCTGCCAACTACATAGTCCTGGAGCTGGAAGGTACCGTCTCGAACCGTAACGCCGTCGGCGCTATAGTGAACGCGGACCTCGGTTCGCTTACCCTTACCAGGTC
Source organism: Candidatus Fermentibacterota bacterium (assembly GCA_030592645.1). GTDB lineage: Bacteria > Fermentibacterota > Fermentibacteria > Fermentibacterales > JCC-6 > Aegiribacteria. The sequence continues at coordinate 7,634 of JAUVIR010000047.1, forward strand.
GATTCGCGGCGGAGAGGGATATCACGATTTTCACAGCATGCCGATCGAGTTCGGCCTGTATGACGCCACTTCGATTCAGACTTTAGAGATCAAATGGCCGAGCGGCCTCATAGAGACCTACAACGATATTTCGGCGAATCAGTACATCTACGCTATAGAAGGCGACAGTTTAATAACCGGGATAACCGGAGGTTCTCAGCAGGCCGGCTTACCCGGATTACAGCTGGATTGCAGCCCGAATCCATGCAGGGACCATCTTTCTCTGAACTATGCGGGAGACGCGGGAATGACGGTTGAGCTTGCTGTTTTCGATCTGTCCGGAAGGCTTGTCCGGTCGCTTGGAAGCTATCCGCTGGACGGTTCAGTGCAGAATGCCGCATGGTACGGCTTCGATGATTCGGGGGAATGTGTGCCTGCCGGGGTGTACATATGCAGGCTTTCAGCCCCTTCGGGGCTTGTCACGCGGAAGGTAACGCTGCTGCGCTGATTCTGATCACAAGTAGCGTATACATTTTCTTTTGGGGAGGGAATAAATTTATGCGTAAATGTGTTTGTATTCTAATAATAATGTCATTTGTGCTGGCAGCTCCGGCAATCGGGCAGCCGCCGGATATCGCCTGGTCTTTGACCCTTGGTGATATTGAGCCGGATAATGCTTTCGGGGTTCTTGAGCTGGAAGATGGCGGTTTTGTTGTAGTTGGCAGCACCTTCTCTTATGGAGGCGGTTTGAGTGATGTATGGCTGCTGAAGCTTTCTGAGGATGGGCAGGTTGAATGGGAGAAAACCTTTGGCGGAACCGATTTTGAATGGGGACACTCCATTGTTCAGACGCAGGACGGAGGATTCCTGATCGCAGGCGGAACCTACTCCGGCGGGAGCGGAGGAAGTGATATCTGGCTGCTGAAGACCGACAGCTCGGGAGAACTTCTATGGGACAGAACCTACGGAGGGATCTATGATGATGCTCCGGCCGCTATTCAGGTAAACTCCACAGGGGACATTTTCATTGTAGGAGAAACAGGCTCATTCGGAGCGGGAAGTTTTGATATCTGGCTTCTTCAGCTGGACAGCTGCGGGACGCAGATTTTGTCCACAACCTATGGAGATCAATATTGTGAAGTGGCCAGGGATTTAATTCTGACAGATGATGGATCGTGCGTAATTCTCGGAGATTGCAATCCATACGGAGCCAGCAGGCACTTATGGCTTTTTGAGGTGGATTCCGGTGGTGATGTGGTGTGGGAAACCACACACGGATTCTATATGGATGTCGACGTGAGATCGCTTTGCGTAACTCCCGAGGATGAGTACATGGTTACAGGATCAACTGCCGCATACAGCGGGAACGGTGATGTCTGGCTGGTAAGGCTTGACCTGACCGGCACGGTACTGTGGGATTCCGTATTCGGGGGGCCTTATTGCGACAAAGGATTCGCGGGCTGCGTCACCCCTGAGGGGGATTATCTGATTGGAGGATCATATTCTCCAAACGGGATATCCTTTGATTTCTACCTGCTGGAAGTAGACAGGACCGACGGGCTTGAATGGCAGGCACACTACGGTACGGAGATGCTTGAAGAAATGTTTGATATGATACTTACCAGTGATGGTGGGTGTATCATGGTGGGCTATACGCAGACTAAGATTCTGCACGATACTGATCTGTACATCATTAAAACGGAACCGCTGATACTTGATCCACAGGTGCGCCCGGATCCCCCTCCGCCACCGGATGGTTTCTCTTTCAGAATTTATCCAAATCCGCCCGTGGCAGCCTCAATCATATTCCTGGAATTCCAATTGCCCGTTGCGGGCAGCGTGCATCTGGAGCTTTACGATTTACGGGGACGAAGAGTATCCCTTATCGCTGATCAATACCTTCAAGCGGGAGTTCATACGCTTGAATGGAATATCGCCTCAACAGGATCACCTGTACCCGCAGGGACGTACTTCCTGAAGATGAATTTTAACGAGATCCGGTTAATCGAAAAATTGGTCATACTGCAGTAAACTGCTTTACTTTTCATGAGAAGGGGACATGCTGTGCTGCATGTCCCCGCTTTATCTGATCCGTATTTCCCTTACCTGATGATAACCATTCTGGCGGTTGCTGAAATGTTTCCGGCTTCAAGCCTTGCGAAGTATACCCCTGCTCCGAGGTTTGAAGTGTCAAAGCCTGCGCTGTTCAGTCCCTCGCCCATGATACCTTCCGATACGATCATTACCTGCCTGCCGGTGATATCGTAGATCGTCAGTGTTATCTGCTGCTGCGAGGGAAGAGTGAAGGCTGCCGATGCAAGGCCGCTGATCACAGGATTGGGAGTAATATCGAAGGCAAGGCTGACCTCTGAACCTGAGGATTGCTCCCCGATTCCTGTTGCGCAGTACAATCTCCAAGCTGCACATCCTGTGGTGCCGGCGTAGATGAATTCATCGGATTCGGTCAGGCATTGAACCTTTGAGTAGTCCAGATCGGTTCCCACCTCAACAGGTGCCCCTGTCCAGTTCTCCCAGAGCCAGACCGCATCGGACGATGTAGCGATAAGAAGGCCGTCCAGGTGGATCGATTCAATGAGATCATTGGCAGCACCGAAAGTGCTTGTGACCTTCGTCCAGGTGGCTCCTGCGTTGCTGGACGAGTAAAGACCGCCCGACCCGGCTGCCGCCAGCAGGTTGCCATTGGTTGGGCATACCGCCAGCCCGTAAGGGGTTCCGGAGTAGCCCGATGCAGGGTTGTTCTGCCAGGTGGCTCCACCGTCCAGAGTGTAGTGGAATGTATATGCGCTGTTCTGGTATCCCATACAGAAAACCCTGTTTGCGTCGTTGGGGTCTACAGCTATCGCCCTTACGTAACCGTAGTTGGTTCCGTTGTACAGCTCGTGCCTTGTCCAGTTGTCACCGCCATCGGTCGAAACCGAAACAACCCCCTTGTAATTGGGAGATTCGTACTTGTAACCGCAGCTCCAGACGGTGCTGCCGTGTTCATGAACCATATCGTAACCATCACTGTAATAAGAATCCTGCAGTGTCCAGACGGAACCTCCGTCTGTGCTCCTGTAGAGCTCTGAGTTGCCTCAACCACTGCCTTCAAGGGCCAGAAGTATATTCGGGCCGACTGATACCAGGGCACAGAAATCGCCGCAGTTAAGAGGGGTTGTCACCTCCTGCCAGCTCAGCGAGGATCCGTCTTCTGCCTTGAACAGGCCCAGATCCTCCATGTTCATGAATATCCAGCCGTTTATTTGCTCCATCGCGAGAACCTTGCCCACGAGCAGTCCTGAATTATGCGGGCTCCAGGATGATCCGGAGTTCGAGCTGGAGTAGAAACCGGCTGAGCTTCCCGTATAGACCATGGAGCTGTTCGCAAGATCCGGAGCGATCCATTTGATGTTGGCTCCGCTCAGCCCGGAGCTTATCGTGGTCCAGGTAATACCGGCATCGACGCTGCGGTAGGCAACTGAAGAGGCGGTGCTGAAAACGAGATTATTATCAGCGCTGCTGAAGGATATGTCGTAATTGTAGCTCTGGTTTCTCATGTTTGTCCAGGTTGTGCCGCTATCTGTTGACCTCCACATGTTGGAAAGGGATCCTGAAAGCATGACAGCCGGGTTTGTCGGATGAAAAGCCGCACCGTTCATGTAATAGGTTGCAGATGGAGGTGTAACATCGATGAAGGAAGTTCCCCCGTTGGTTGAGAGAAAGAGGTAGGGAGCATATCCAGCATTGTACTCGTATCCCCCCACCAGAATGTGATCAGGGTTGGATGGGGACACATCGATGCATCTTCCGTAGGATGTGTAGCCGGTGGCGAGAACGGGAAGGCTGCTCCAGTTTACTCCGGCGTCTGCGGAGTGATAGAAGGTCATGTCCCAGTTGCTCCCGTTGTACTTGTAGCCGGACGCAAAAACCTGTTCGCCATCGGAGGGATGCGCAACCGCATCGTAGAAGTATGTATTGGAAAAGTATGTTTCGCTCCAGTTCATGCCGTTGTCGGAGGAAGTCCATACTCTGCTTGAGCCGACAGCGAGCAGCTTTCCGGTTGCCGTCATCACCATATCGTAGGGCGTTCCGTTTGTGAAACTGGATATAGTGTTCCAGCTGTTTCCGCCATCGGTGGAACTGAGGACCTGTGTGGGGCTGTAGCCAGACAGGGCGAAAAGAGTGCCTGCTTCCTGGGTGGACTGCAGAACGGCTTTCACCTCACCACCCTCAGGACCCACCGATTCCCATGTGCCGTAGCCTACAAGAGGCAATATCAGTAAAATAAGAATATTCATACTTACCCTTTCATTATGTAGCGTTCCTATATGAAATAGACATAATACGCCAAGCTCATGATGTAAATACGGTAAGCACCGATGCGGCACCTGGGCGCCGGGTCTACATCGTTACCAATCTTCTTGCGGATTTCATCACTACAGCAGCAGCCGCATCGATCGTTTTTCCATTCGCAGCCTCGGCTGCGGTTTCCCTGGGGATAGACGGAACGCCGTTCTTCCTGGCGGTTGCCTACGGCGCAGCGGCGAATTTCATTACGCCGATAGGATACCAGACCAACCTGATGGTTTACGGGCCCGGAGGTTACAAGTTCAAGGACTTTATGAAAGCAGGGCTCCCTCTTAAGATCATATGCGCCGTTATTGCGATAGGAGGTCTCGCCCTTGTTTACGGATTATGATTTTCAGCCGGGACTGTTTCGTCCGTTATATTACCCGGAGTTGACAATCAGGGCAATACCATCTATGAAATATGATGAAGTTTGCCGTTGTGGGTTCGCAGCAGGGCATTCCAACAGGAGGTAGCTTATGATCCTTATTTGTCTGATGATATTTTCACAGGCACCGCTGAACCTCGATGGGGGTATACTCTCATCGAACAGTATTGTCATTAACGAATTCATGTCACACCCGACCAGCTCCTGCACAGAAGCTGATGGTGAATGGATTGAGCTTTACAACAACACAAATGACTGGATCAACCTTTCAGGCTGGGTGATTGAGAATAGTTACAGCGAGGAAATCACCCTTGCTACTTACCTGCTTCCCCCCGGCGGTTACTATGTTCTCGGGGCTTGTGGAGACGAATCCCTTAACGGCGACTATAAACCTAATTATGTGTACAGCGGTTTCACCATTCATGAGTCCGGCAGTATTACATTATTCAACAATTCCAGGCTCCTGGTAGACGAGATCGAGTACAACGGCGGCTGGCCGGTTCAGGCCGGTTTCTCCTGCGAGAGGATCAACCCCGGATGGGTTTCCAATCATCCCTCAACATGGGATCTCGCCACCCTTAGCTTCGGCAGTGGAGACATGGGAACACCCTGCTCCCAGAACAGTGTTTATGAGAACTCATTTGCTCAGAACAGCTGGGCTTTCATCAAGGCTTTTGTAGAGTAGCCTGAACGGAAAGACATTCTTGAAAATATTTATGATGATGATACTCGCCTCTGTGGCGGGTTCTCTTTATTCGGCGGATCCCCTTGTCGTTTTCTTCATCGATCCGACCTTTGCGGAGTATTCGGGCGATGCCATTCTGGTCTGTACTCCCGGGGGCAGGAATTACATCATCGATGCTGGAATGTACAGCGGTTACGACCCTCCCTGGGATTGCGGTCTGGAGAGAGTTCTTCCTCTGCTGGACAGTCTTTCAATCACTTACCTTGATGGAGCCGTGGGAACCCATCCTCATGCCGACCATATAGGCGGGATGATATCGGTCTACGAGAGCCTTCCCGTTGTAACCGCCTACGACTCCGGCTGGCCCTACTCGGCAAGCTGGACCTATGAGAATTACCTCCAGGCTATCTGGAACAACGGTTCTGATTACGTCACCCCGCGCAGGGGAGACGTTCTGGACTGGGGTCCTGAGCTCACAGTTGAAGTTCTTCACCCCGTTGACCCGCTGTCGCCTTCCAACGCCAATAACGCGTCCATCGTGATCAGGCTCACCTACGAAGATGTATCTTTCCTCTTCACCGGAGATCTGGAAACGAACGGCGGAGAGGATGTGATCCTGGCAGCGCTATCAACGGGAGAGATCGAGGATATATCTGCGGACGTACTGAAGGTTGGACACCACGGCTCGCATACTTCTACCTGTTCTCAGTGGCTCTCGGCGGTGAACCCTTCAATTGCCGCCATCTGCCTCGGTGCTGGAAATCCCTACGGGCACCCCCATACAGAGGTATTGAACAGACTCGAGGGCAGCGGGATAACTGTTTACAGGAACGATCTGGACGGAACTTTCTACCTGTCTTCTGATGGCTCGAGTGTATACTTCAACACAATGCCCCCCGACAGCGGAGGTCCCGAACCTGTCAATACTTACGCCGTCTATCCCAGCCCTGCCGTCACGCAGGCAACCTTTGCCTGGAATTCTGAAGATGATCAGCACTGCGGTATAGCCGTTTACAACCTTAATGGAGAAAAAGTATTCGATGTACAGGCTGCCGGCGGCACATTCACCTGGGACTTAAGTACCGACGCCGGGGTAGCTTCCCCCGGACTGTATGCAGCGGTTTTCAGAACGTCGGGAGGTGAGATATTTACCGAGTATTTTACTGTTTCGCGCTGATCTTCGTTACCATGACCTCATTCGCGGGTGATACAGGTACAGCTGATCTGCTCGCTATATCCGCACCCGGATTCCCATCGGTGATGATGATGGGACCTGCGGGAAAGGCCCTTGCAGCGGGGCCGGAATCCGTTACCGGCAATCCTGCAATGATCATATCGGGCTTCACGGCTGCGGGAGGCACATGGAATCTGCAGACAACTGGTATTTCCGTTGCAGGGGGCTTTTCGGCCGGCTCGGATATGACCGTTTCCGGAGGACTGACTTACCTGGGAAGGGGAGGAATACTCCGCAGGGATGAAACCGGTTCAGTTACAGGAGAGTACTCATTCGGATCCGGTACTGCTCTTGCAGGAGTATCGTTCCCGCTTACAAAATGGCTTCGAGGCGGGGTTTCAGCCGGAGTCTCATGGGAGAGTATCGCTGAACAGGGAGGTACCGGACTGACCTGCAGCGCCGGGCTCGGAACCTGTCTTCAGAACGGCATGAAAGCCGGAATCGCGATATCCGGGATCGGACAGGCTCCATCCTGGAACGGCATCAGGAAAAATATGCCTTTAGAGATCTCCGCAGGCGTAAGCTATCCGTTCGGATCGATACTTACCGGCTTTGCGGGGGGCAGGATCGGGTTCAACACTTCTGATACCTTTGGAGGCGGCTTGAGGATCGATTGTGCTGATCTTGCTCTTTCCGCAGGTTACGGTTACGCCCCGGATGAGGATGAGATAAGCGGATTTTTCGCGGGGGTGCAGTACACATATATCTCAGACGGAATTTATACGATAGAAGCTGCCGTTTCACAGAGAGATGATCTGAGCTGGCCCGTTTTCGCGGGGATATCGATATCGCTATAGAGGCCGGACGTCACTTACAACACTTAGCGCCAACAAATTTAGCCGGGCAGGCCCCGGGTGGTTGGCTATGTGTTGTACGTGACGGCCGGCCTCTACTTATTGATCCGGTCTGCTTCCTTCTGAAAGAGTTCACGGAATTTTAGTGCCAGTACGGGGTCGAACTCGGGGAACTCGTCGGATCCTACCCTGGGTGTCCAGTAGCCTTCCATCTCCAGCCACTCTGCATGAGTGAACCCGTTTTCCGCGATGACGATCAGATGATCGATCTTACTGGAAGGATCAGCGGGATCCTTCCGGAGCGCCATTTCAGCATGTACCTTTGTATACTGCTCAAGGCTGCCGGGCTCACCGCCGCCTCTCATGTCGGCCTGGGCAGCCTGGAAAAGCGGCATGAATGCCATGGCCGTTTTTCCCATATCCGAGGGATCCTGCATCTTTGCGGTGAAGTATTCCTTTGCATCCTTCCAGTCCTCAGGGCTGACGCCCTGCGCAACCGCAATATCGTTTTCCTTCTGGACATCGCCGCCCGTGTCCGCCATAAGGGCGCAGAGCATAGCGTACTTCTCCAGGGTTACATTGACTTCATCCATCTGAGTCCCCTCACAATGTTAGTGTACCCGGTAACTAATAGCTGTACAAGTGACCAGAAGTGACGCCCGGCCCCCTAGAATTCGCTGGCAGAAGAGTAGCTTTCGAGGTTGTAGTTGATTTCGCGAGCGGGTATGGGCAGCCTGTCAAGCGGAACACTGGACTCCTTGAGGAACGTCTCGGCGAGAGAGCCGTGGTAATCGGAGAAGACCGCTATCCGTACGATACCCGCCGCAAGAAGAGCCTTCGCGCACGTTGTACATGGCATGTTCGTTATGTAAGCGGTGGCTCCGTCAATGGAGATGCCGTGCCGCGCTGCCTGGGCTATTGCGTTCATTTCCGCGTGATTCGTTCGGACGCAGTGATCGTCGACTATGAGGCATCCTGCGTCGTCGCAATGTGCAAGACCCGGAAGAGAACCGTTGTAGCCGGTGGAGAGAACGTACTTGTCCTTAACCAGCACACACCCGCAGTGCATCCTGGGGCAGGTTGCCCTTTCGGAGGCGAGCATTGCGAGTTTCAGAAAGTATTCATCCCAGGATGGTCTCACAGAGGTCCCCTTTGTCAGTTAGAGATTAAGCTCCGGGAGAATGATTCAACTATTGGAAGGCGTAGTCAAGCTGGAATGCAAGTTCCGTTCTGGAATCGCCTTCGGTTTCTTCCCAGCCGGACCCGAGGAAATCGGCATCCTCAACGATCTTTCTTTTAACAGCTCCCCTTAGGAAAAAACCCTCTGATAGTTCGGCTGCAGCCCCGAAGAAGAAGAGAAAACTCCTGTTGTATAGTGCTGTGGATCCAAATTCTCCTGGAAAAGAGGAAGCACCTGCGTACACTCTGGAATTGTATCCATCCGTTGAGCATGCAGCGCCGCCGAGGTCGAGGGTAAGCCAGTTCCGGGGAGTGTATCGGAATTTCAGTTCTATTCCTACTCCTGTTTCAGACGAGTCCTCAGGAGAACTGTTCCATCCGGTTACCTGGATCTTTGTTCTGATTTTGAGCCTGCTCTGAGGCTGCCAGGTGGTGCCGAGCCATGTTCGAAAGCATGTTTCATCGGTTTCGGTTCTGGTTCTGATGCCCGCGGCGGCCTCCATGCTCCAGGGGAAATGGTATTCGGCCTGCAGGGATGCGAGGAGCAGGCTGCTGTCCTGGTTGAAATAGGTGCCTGTTCCCGCCTTCAGAACCATCCGGGGGAACATTTTCCAGCGGAAACCGTAGCATATCCCTATGTCACATTCTCTTGAGATGGGTGGCGAGGTTCTGTCCAATGGATAACCGGGAGGGTTGCGCAGCACAGTGAGCATATGCCTGAATTCGGAAAATTCCTGAGAGAGGGAGCCCCATGCAGCAACAGCTGTGCCGGAAGAATCGAATCCTGCCGCTGCTTCGCCCGCCAGATTGAGGGACCCGATGTCCGCATTCCAGTCGGTCCCGAACCTGATCCAGCTGTACTCCGGTGTTTCGCTGAGGGAGGCGGCAGCGGCGGTTATTCCAAGATGCTGCCATGAGATGCGGACCGCGGCCAATTTTTCTGTGTAGACGTTTCTGCCGAGCAGTTCCGATACGGTTCTGTGGTACCCGCCTGAAATTGAGTCGATCGGGGAGAGAGCCGTCAGAACGGAAATATCCATTCCGCCCGCCTGCAGTATTACCCCGATTCCCGTAAGGGGTTCGGCACGGCAGCCCCAGGGAGATGTTGCGGGTTCAATGCGGTTTCTTGAATTCGGAGGTTTGTACATGGAGAGTTCGCTGAGGCTGGAAAACCGTCCGGGGAATGACATGACCAGCCCGGTGCCCAGATCGGCTTTCAGCCATCCTGCGGAGACTGAACTGACAGGAAAATCTTCCGGTGTCCAGGATGCTCCGCCGGCGATGATGTCTGCCCATTCCTCCCCCCTTGCTTTGTCCGTAAGGAAGATGAATTGCAGGAGATCGGAGCGGAACCTGAACCTGCTGTAGAAATCGAATTCGTTTCCGGTGTAGCAGTTCTCCAGCGTTCCCCTGCAGCCCGGAAGGCGCCTCTGAAGCCTGAACCTTAAGTCTCCCCCGGGGAATGAGATTCCCGTGATTATGAGGAGGGCGGCCAGGAGTGACGGTATTTTCATTCCACTACCAGGTATTCGCTGAGGACCGAGAGGATGGAAGGGCCTATGCCAGGGACATCTGCCAGGTCGCTTACGGATGAAACGGGCCCGTTGAGGCGGAGCCATGAGATTATCGCGGATGCCTTGGAAGGGCCGATCCCGGGGATAAGCTGCAGCTCTTCTTCAGTTACGCTGTTAACATCGATCGGGAATTGAACGCCGGGCTGCTCGTCCTGTTCTTCAGCTCCGGTCAGATCCAGCACGGATGGGTTTGAAGCGCAGTGCCCCCAGCACAGAGCGATTGAATGTGTACCGGGAAGGGAGGCATGTTCGCTGTATCCGTATTCCAGGCTCAGAGCGGACAGCGACAGTTCCAGAGCTGCCCAGAACCTTGCAGGGTCGGTTTTTATTCCGGTGGCGATACTGAGCATGGGAGAGGGGGAGAATGCCGTATGGAAGGTGTATTCAATATCGAGCTCCTCCTGTCTTCCGGCTCCAAAGGCGCAGACCACGTTCTGGACCGGAGCCACTCCTACCGCAAGCTCAAGTGAGCGGGGGGCAGCCGGGTCGCCCGAGTTGCCAAGGTCAGTTCGGAATATGCTTCGCAGCAGAGCTGTTGAAAAGAATCCTTCAACCGGGGACCATACGGCGGAAACATCGGCCGAAGCAGCTGTTGCACTGCTGTACCCGCTTATCTGAAGCCTTCTTAAGGAAATGGAGCCTCCCACCACAATTCTGCTCATCAGTTTCCAGGCGCCGCCTGCCGTAGCGGTGGCTTCTAAATAGGCATCGTCTCCCGATAGTGAGATAGCCCCTCCGATGGCGTACCTGCTGAACATCAGGCACCCGGCAACGGCGGTTCGATCGAGCCTTGTAAGGCTGAAGGGACGCGAAACGGAGGCTGCTATGCCATGCCCTTCAAGCAGGCCCATGCATGCCGGATTGGCAGCGAGTACGAGCGGCGTTCGGGGAAAAAGTGAGGATGCGATGCCGCCCTGCAGCCAGGGGGACTCGAATACCGGCTCGAATGCCGCCATACAGCAGAAAACTATAATGGCTAAGAGAATAGCTGTTGTTCTCATATTAAGAGTTTACACATTAATCGCACTGATTTCAAGTGCTCAGAATAACAAGGTTGACAATCGAGGCGTAAAATGCAAGTCTATCATGTTGATTAATGCATAGCCGTTCAACCGGTTCATTTTGCACTACTGGAGAATACAGATGCGTTCTTGGGAAGACGCTCCCGCGTTGCAGCGGGGCAGGTGCAGGCTTACGCATCTGGCCTGCAGGGTATTAGAGAAAAGATTTCCGAATTCAAGCAATCCCATAGAGGACTGGCTTCCGCATGAGCCGGACTGGTCTCACGAATTGCCGGATATCGACATACTTCGTCGCGAGCTTACCGAACTTGAAAAACGCGGCGGGAAGATCGTTCTTTACGGGCACGACGACATGGACGGCATCACAGGCATCTATGCAGGCAAGAGGATACTTGAAGGCGAAGGGTTTGAAGTCGTACCCCTGATGCCCAGAAGGGCAACCGATGATTACGGTCTCCTTCCGCAGAGGATGGAGGGAGTCCTGCTTCGGGGAGATCTTCTGCTTACTGTGGATTATGGATGTTCAGCCGTACGCGGTGTTCAATGGGCGGTTGACCTTGGCGCCAGAGTGGTTATCACTGACCATCACACGCTGAATCACCCCCTCCCGCCTGCTCATGGAATGATAAACCCTCAGAGAACGGGTCCTCCAGCAACATACATGGCCGGCTGCTCGGTTCTTTACGCTGCACTTGTATCCATTTATCCGCGATGGGAGAACCAGCCTGAACTCCTTACGGCAATTGCCCTTGGAACCGTATCGGACCGCGTGCCCTTTCTGGGCCCTAACAGGTATCTGCTGGAGCAGTTCAGAAAGATCGATATAGGCGAACTTTCGGGTGGGATGGCAGTGCTTGCCGAAACCTGGCCCGCCAGAGAAAAGGCCTGGACAGGCTCCATGGTCCGGCACGCCGTTACGTCGGTAGTAGGAAAAGGGGAAGACTCGGGGATCGATATCCTCCTTGATTTCATGAACGATGAAAATTACAAACAGTGCCGGAAAATCTGGAAGCGTCTTAAGAAAAACAGCAGGCGAAGGGCTCATCTGCTGTCCGATGTATTCTCAATGGCCATACAGAGGAGGGATGATCAGGCTTCCGCCTACGGTATGAACCTTGTTTACCTTGATCATATCCCCGATGGGATGGGCGGAACCCTCGCGAGTAAAATTACCAGGATCACCAGCCGGGGCACGATTATCGTATCCCCCAGGGGTGGAAAACTCGTGGGCGAAGCCCGTTCCCACGGAGACTGGGATATGGCCGGTTTTCTGGTGAGCATGGGAGATGTATTCAGCAGTGCCGGGGGGCATAAGATGGCAGCGGGATTCAGCTGCGAGAGAGCATCCTGGAGCGAGCTACGGGAGCTTCTCCTTTCGAATATGGTCGAGTATCCGGTGAACCCTGTACCCATGCCGCACATCGATCTTGTAGTCGATGAGCTTCCCGATCCGTCGGAGTTTCTCTGCCTTGCACCGTTCGGCGGCAGGTTCCTTCCCCCTGCGGTTAAAAAGGGAACGATGAGATACCTGATGAACATCGGGGAAAATTCCGTGAGCTGGTTCATAACTGAAGAGAGCGGCGATTAGCGGGGAGGTCGGACGTCACTTGCGACACTTAGGACCGGATATCATCGATTTATTATTGATTCCTGCTATCAAGCTTTTTGAAGAATGTATCTAAATAGAAAACCGGCAGAATTGTCTGCCGGTTTCCGTTTACAGTTAGTCCGTTCTAAATGATGATGTCGCTGTCGTCCCTTGGCTGGATCTTGAATTCATCATAATCGTAGCTTAGAATGCCAACAACAGAATCCAGCAGGTCGCCTAGAGTTGGAGTGTAGGTGTAACTTCCCCAGTCGTCTACAAGGCATTCACCTGAAGTATCATCAACTCCCCAGATACCGAAGCTGCTGGGCTCGGACGTGACCTCTACACCTTCAACCCCAACAAGTACCGATTCCCACTGTTCAGAGACGGATGAGTTCGGGAGATCCCCGGTTGAGAGGATGCTCGTGGGTGGGAGAGCGTGTCCCGATGAATGCACTACGATGGTTGTAGGATACTTGAGCTCGGTGCAGTCGTACCATTCTTCGATCTGTCCAGTGACGGTAATGCTATCTCCCCTGTTAAGAACGCTCAGGTCATCTCCATACAGCATAAGCCCCGTCCATGCGCCACCGACGTAATCACCCAGGAAAGCGTACGGGTATGACGAGTTAGGATAGTCGGTCAAGTC
>JAUVIR010000006.1 GCA_030592645.1 Candidatus Fermentibacterota bacterium
GCCTTCCAAGCTGAGGGTCGCGGGTTCGACCCCCGTCTCCCGCTCCAGCCGGGAATTGAAGCTGAAGATAGTGCGGTGTATAACCGCTTGAACCGGCAAAGTGGTTTATTTGGGCAAATACTGCCGGAGCCCACGTAGCTCAGTCGGTAGAGCGCGTCCTTGGTAAGGACGAGGTCAGCGGTTCAATCCCGCTCGTGGGCTCCAGGCAGATGAAATAAGCGGTAAATTGAAGCTGAACACAGGATCAGCACTTATCCATTGATGAGGGATTAAAAAGAAAAGGAGAAATCATGGCCAAGGAGAAGTTTGAGAGGACCAAACCACACGTTAATGTGGGAACGATTGGTCACATTGATCATGGCAAGACAACCCTTACGGCTGCAATAACCAAGTGTCTGGCTACGCAGTTTTCAAATGTAAGCTTTGTTGAGTTCGACATGATCGATAACGCTCCGGAAGAGAAGAAGCGCGGAATAACAATCGCAACTTCACATCAGGAGTACGAGACTGAGAACAGGCATTACGCCCACGTAGACTGCCCTGGTCATGCCGATTACATCAAGAACATGATCACGGGAGCCGCCCAGATGGATGGCGCCATACTTGTTATCGCCGCCAATGACGGTGTTATGGAACAGACGAAGGAACATGTGCTTCTCGCACGTCAGGTTAACGTTCCCAGAATGGTTGTATTCCTTAACAAAGTCGACATGATCGATGATGACGAGCTTCTTGATTTCGTTGAAATGGAAGTCGGGGAACTCCTTGAGAAGTACGGATTCGATACCGATTCTCCAATTATCAGAGGAAGCGCCCTCAAGGCTCTCAATTCCGATGGATCCCAGGATAACGAAGACGCGAAGTGCGTCTACGAACTTATGGCAGCGGTGGATTCATGGATCCCTACACCAGTACGTGACACAGAGAAGCCCTTCCTCATGCCTGTAGAAGATGTATTCTCTATTGAGGGACGCGGTACAGTAGGTACTGGCAGAATCGAAAGAGGAATAGTTCATACGGGTGACAAGCTTCAGCGTATCGGAATCCACGAAACCATAGAAACCGTATGCACCGGTGTTGAAATGTTCCGGAAGATTCTGGATGAAGGACAGGCTGGAGACAATGTAGGCCTCCTTCTGCGCGGATTGAAGAAGGATCAGCTCGAAAGAGGAATGGTTCTCGCGAAACCCGGTTCGGTTACTCCTCACACCGAGTTCTACGCCAACATCATTATTCTCAGTGAAAAGGACGGCGGCAGGAAGAAGCATTTCAAGACCGGTTACCGTCCTCAGTTCTACTTCCGTACAACCGATGTTACGGGTGAGATCGAGCTTCCGGAAGGCCGCGAGATGGCCCTCCCCGGTGATAATATCGATGGAGTAAAAGTCAATCTTATTACTCCTATAGCCCTGGAAGAGGGGCTCCGTTTCGCTATCCGTGAAGGTGGCCGTACAGTGGGTCATGGACTTGTAGATAAGATTGCAGAATAGACAGGATGTAAAGTGAGGGTAATAATCACACTCGCCTGCCAGGAATGTAGACAGCGTAACTACAGCACAACGAAGAACCGCACTACGGATACCGGCAGAATGGAAATGAAGAAGTATTGCAAATTTTGCAATAAGCATACCCTTCACAGGGAAACGAAGTAATCTATTCTAGTTGCGCAGGGTCGTAGCACAATTGGTAGTGCACCGGTCTCCAAATCCGGGGGTTGAGGGTTCAAGTCCTTCCGGCCCTGCCACCATCCTTAGAGGGAATTAAGGACAGTCTCCTAGTAAGGAAGAGGACAAATTATGGCTCGTAGTCAGACCCGTGACGGCAACTTTATTGTGAGGGGTATCAAGACTGCCATCAGATTTCTTATTGAGGTCAAGGCAGAACTGACGAAAGTTACATGGCCGACAAAAGAAGAAGTTATTTCATCAACGTGGGTTGTTCTTTTCGGAGTGGGAATAACAGCAGTATGGGTTTTTGCCGCTGATCAGGCATCCGCTATTATGATAAACGGCCTCATAAGGCTGATTCACTAGAAGCCGACAGCTGCAGTATTAAAGGACAGGATTATGGTTGAAGAAGAAACCACTGAACAGGAAATAGTTGAAGAAGAGATCTCAGGTGAGGAAGAGGATAACAGTAAATTTGCCTGGTACGTGGTAAATTCATTCTCCGGGTATGAGAAACGTGTCATGAAATTTCTTGAGGGACAGCTCAGCAGGAAATATCCCGACAGTATAGGAAAAATCCTTATTCCGACTCAGGAAATCACTTCGAATGTCAGGGGAAGGAAGACATCCCGGAAGAAAAAGCTCTATCCGGGCTACGTTTTCGTTCAGCTTGATCTAAGCCCCGAGATTATCATGGACATCCGGTCCATGAGCAACGTCAGCGGTTTTCCACCTATGAACCAGGGAAATCCAGTACCGTTGACCGATGACGAGATCAGCCGCCTGAAAGGACAGGCTGATGGTTCGAGCAAAACGAAGATTGTAAGAGTACCGTACTCGGTGGGACAGACTGTAAGAGTAACAGAGGGCCCGTTCAATAATTTTACCGGGGTTGTGGAATCGATCAATCCCGAGCGCGGCAGGGTGAGGGTAATATTCACCATTTTTGGCCGCAAAGCGCCTGTGGAGATTGATTTTTCACAGGTTCGTCAGGTCTGACCTAAGGCCGAACTTAACTTGAGACGGAATGATCCGTCTCATTTTGGAAAGGCTGCTGTAACCAACATGGGGAGGTTACTGCGGCAATAGGAAGGAGTACTTACCATGGCTAAGAGGATTCTAGGTATGGTAAAGCTTCAGCTGCCCGCAGGGCAGGCAACACCGGCTCCACCCGTAGGTCCCGCTCTGGGACAGTATGGGATCAACCTTGCCGGTTTCTGTAAGGAATTCAATGCCCGAACCCGGGGGAGCGAAGGACTTATTATACCTGCGGTCGTTAGCGTCTTTAAAGACAGAAGCTTTACTTTTATTCTGAAATCCCCTCCAGCTGCGGTTCTTTTGAAAAGAGCTGCCGGGCTGGCGAAGGGATCTCCGGAATCCAACCGGGAAAAAGTTGGTACGGTTACTACGGAGCAGTGCCGCGAGATCGTTAAGCTCAAGGAGAAAGATCTCAATGCTGCATCCATGGAGGCGGCGGTTTCCATGATCGCGGGTACCGCAAGGAGCATGGGTTTGGAGGTTGTGGATTGATATGGCACGAATGAGTAAAAGATTCCGCCAGGTCCGCGAGAGTATGGATAAAGATAAAAAATACACACTTGATGAAAGCTGTGAGCTTGTCAAGAAACTTGCAACTGCCGGTTTTGACGAGACTGTTGAGATTGCCATCTCGCTGAACGTTAATCCCAAGTATGCCGAACAGATGGTCAGAGGATCATGTGTTCTGCCCAATGGTACAGGTAAAATTGCCAGAGTTGTAGTTTTTGCTACGGGAGAGAAGGCTGATCAGGCAAAGGAAGCTGGAGCTGACTTTGTCGGTGATGAAGATCTCGCCACCAGGATTCAGGGTGGATGGCTAGACTTTGATGTGGTCATCGCCAGTCCTGACATGATGAGAACAGTTGGTAAACTGGGAAGGGTACTGGGTCCGAGAGGTCTTATGCCCAACCCCAAGATAGGAACGGTAACCGAAGATGTTGCAGGAGCGGTTGCAGAGGCCAAAGCCGGAAAGATCACCTTCAGGGTGGATAAGACCGGCAACCTTCACGTACCGGTGGGTAAAGCCAGTTTTGAGAAGGAAGCCCTGGAGCAGAATGTCATGTCCTTCTACGAGAAGGTACTGCAGCTCAGACCGTCAACCGTTAAGGGACAATACATGAAGAACATATCAGTTTCGTCCACAATGGGACCCGGAATAAAGATCGATTTTAACGATCTACGGGCCAAGATGCGATAGGTGGTGATATACAGATGGCTGTTTCAAGAAAGCAGAAAGAGAACGTTGTAGCCACCCTCACCCAGGATCTGGGCGAAGCAGGATCGGTCATACTGACCGATTTTACCGGGGTCAACGTTGAGACAATGACTGAACTCAGAAGTCAGATGCGTGAGAATAACGTTAGCTTCACCATTGTCAAGAACACACTTCTCCGTAGAATCTTCAATGATATAGAAGTTAAGGATGATGAGGGTATCTATGCGATGATGGAAGGCCCGACAGCGCTGGCATATTGCGCTGATGAAGTCCTTCCCATCAAAATCATCAAGAAATTTGCTAAGAATCACAAAGGACTTCCGCTGGTCAAGGGCGGCTTTGTGGCAGGTGAGACTTACGACGCCGGCAAACTGATGCGTTTAGCCGATATTCCTTCGAGAGATGAGCTTATTGCGAAGTTTATGGGCTCTGCCCGCTCGCCTTTGCAGGGTTTCGTTTCTGTAAGCAGTGGAATAATCAAGAAATTCTTCTATGCAGTTAATGCAATACGGGAGAGCAAGGAAAACTAATAAGAGTGGCGGAACCCCTGACGGGTACTGCAGCAAATGGAGGAAAAAATGAGTGATCTCAAAAAGGCTGATATCATAGAAGCCATTTCAAGCATGACTGTTCTGGAACTTGCCGAACTCGTTGAAGAGATGGAAGAGAAGTTTGGTGTATCGGCAGCGGCACCGGCTGCTGCTGCAGTGGCAGCGCCGGCTGAAGCAGGCGGCTCATCGGAAGAGAAGACCGAGTTCGATCTCATCCTTGTAGACTTCGGTGCGAAGAAGATCCCCGTTATCAAGGTAGTGAAGGATGTTCTTGAGCTGAATCTCAAGGAAGCCAAGGATCTTGTGGATAACGTTCCTTCCAAGCTTCGTGAGGAAATGGACAAAGATGAAGCCGAAGCACTCAAGAAACAGCTTGAGGAAGCTGGAGCAACAGTCAAGCTTCAGTAGCATCCAGCAGTGAATTGCGGCGGGGGAGGCAGAACCTCTCTCGCCGTTCGTACCGTACTGAATTGAAATCGTTTTATCGTAAATTCACTTCCTAACAGGCGTGAGGAGTGATCAGGTGAAGGTTAACAGACCTGTAAAGAATTATTCCGAAGTACAACCGGTAATTGACATACCGGATCTGCTTAAAATACAGAGAGAATCTTTCAGCAGATTTCTGCAGGATGATGTTCCCCCGGATGAACGTCTTCCTCAGGGTCTTCATAAGATTTTCCAGGATACTTTCCCCATCGAGAGCAGCAACCGTGAATTCTCGCTGGAGTACGTTTCTTACGAACTGGGCATTCCAAAGTACACTGTTCAGGAAGCCATGGATAAGGGACTCAGTTATTCGGTACCGCTGACAGCGCTGCTCAGGCTCGTTTTCAGGAACCTTATGGATACAGAGGACGGCAAACCTTCCCCTGATTCCTGGAAAGTATCCAGGATCATCGACCAGTCAGTATTCTTGGGGGAACTTCCCCTCATGACAAAAGCCGGATCCTTTGTGATAAATGGAGCTGAGAGGGTAATCGTAAATCAGCTGCACAGAAGCCCGGGTGTGTTCTTCGAAGAAACAACCATGCAGCGGGGCAATAGAATTTACAAATCCAGAGTAATTCCCCTGAGGGGATCCTGGCTGGATCTGAAGCTTGATCACAACGATATAATTTACGTGAACATAGACAGACGCCCCAAAAGAATACCTGTAACCATGCTTCTTCGCGCTCTTGGTCTGGGTTCGGACGCAGTTATATTATCGAGCTTCTATCCGAAAGTAACGAAAGATCTTGAATCCGCTCTCAAGAGCCGATCAAAAGCTATCGAGCTTGTTCTCAAATCCTTTGCTGAGGATATCGTTGATCCCTCGACCGGAGAACTTCTTGCCCACTGCGATGAACCTGTGGAGACCATCGACAAGATCGAAATGCTTGTTGAGCACGGGATCAAAGAGGCTGATTTCCTGGCACCGCGTATGGAAACCAACGATTTCGACGGTATCAGGAAAACCCTTGCCAAGGAAGCCACATCTCTTGGAGCCGGAGTTGAGAAGAATGAAGATTCGGCCACAATGTGGATCTACGAAGCGCTCAGAGGTACTGATGCGCCTAATCTTGATCACGCGAGAAGCTACCTCAGATCGATGTTCTTCGATTCAAAACGATACAGTCTCAGTGAGGTTGGAAGATACAAGCTTAACGAGCGCCTGAATATCTCCACTTCAATGGAGAAACTGACTCTCACCGTACCTGATATGGTTGCCATTGTTGAAAACCTCATCAGACTTCGCGAGGGTAGAAATACTTCGGACGATATTGACCATCTCGGAAACAGGAGGGTCAGAACGGTTGGAGAACTTCTCGGACAGGAATTCTCAAAGGGACTCAGTAGAATGGCGAGAACCATAAGGGACAGAATGGGGCATCAGGACCGCGAAAAATTAACTCCCCATGATCTTGTCAACTCCAGAACCCTGTCAAGCGTGATAAACACCTTTTTTGGTTCCAGCCAGCTTTCGCAGTTCATGGAGCAGACCAATCCTCTTGCCGAACTTACTCATAAGAGAAGAACCAGTGCTCTCGGACAGGGTGGATTGACCAGAGAAAGGGCAGGTTTCGATGTCAGGGATGTGCATCATACACATTACGGACGCATGTGCCCGGTTGAAACTCCTGAAGGACCCAATATCGGGCTGATCACTACTCTGGCTGTTTTCGCCTCCATTAACAGGTTCGGCTTTCTGGAAACACCCTACCGCCGCGTTATCGATGGAAAGGTAACAGACGAAGTCGTTTACCTTTCTGCCGACAGGGAAGACCGCACCACAATAGCTGAAGCCGATGCGCCATTGGATAAAGAGGGCAATCTTGTTGGACCCCTTGTAAGAACCAGGCGTGCAGGGACATTCCCGATGATATCCCCGAGTGATGTTGAATTCATCGATGTCAGTCCCAGACAGCTTGTAGGCGTTTCCGCCGCTCTGATACCTTTCCTTGAGCATGATGACGCGAACAGGGCGCTTATGGGTTCGAATATGCAGCGTCAGGCGGTTCCTCTTCTCTACCCCCATTCTCCCATTGTAGGAACCGGCATGGAAGTAAGGGCTGCATTTGATTCTGGAACCCTTGTCACAGCGCTCAGAGCTGGAATCGTACAGGAAGTTGACGCTTCTCATATAGTCGTAAAAGCCGACTGTGAGGTGCATGATTTCAACAGATTTGATACCTATCACCTGAACAAGTTCAAAAGGACGAACCAGGATACGTGCTCCAACCAGAGACCCCTTGTGAACGTTGGTGACGTTGTTAAGAAGGGTTCAGTTCTGGCGGATGGTATGGCAACCGAGAACGGTATACTCGCGCTCGGTGTCAATGCAACGGTGGCTTTTGTTCCATGGAACGGCTACAATTTCGAGGATGCTATTGTTGTCAGTGAAAGGATAATCAGGAACGATGCCTTCACTTCGGTCCATGTTGTTGAACTTGAGACGCAGTTCAGAGAGACAAAACTCGGTCCTGAAGAACTTACAAGAGAACTTCCCAGTGTTGACAATCCCGAAGAGATAGTCGACCTGGATGAAGACGGCATTATTAAGATCGGTTCAAGAGTGAGGGAAAGGGATATCCTTGTAGGTAAGATCACACCAAAGGGTGAACAGGATCTGTCCCCATCCGAACGCTTGATCAGAGCCATATTCGGCCAGAAGGCGGGGGACGTGAAGGACGCATCTCTGCGGGCGCCCACCGGTATGGATGGTATGGTTATCGATGTGAAAGTTTTCTCCAGGAAGGACAAAACTGAAAGAACCCGACGTGAGATAGATGAGAAGCGGGACAGGTTCAGAGACGAATTCGAGGAAAATGAGAAGCGTCTGTTCGCGGAAAGAGATGAACTTCTCTTTGAGATTCTCCGGGGACAGAAAGCTGTCAGTCTGGTTGATAAGCTTACAGGAGAGGTGCTGGTTCCCTCCGGGAGGAAACTCTCTGCATCTTTCCTGAACAAAGTAAATTTTTCTGATATAGATTCAAGTCAGCAGCTTGTAGATGACCTTAAGGCTGATGATGAAACACGACAGATACTCAGGAATGCTGCAAAGGAATACAAGAGACTGGAAAACGAGCTGGAAACCGTAGAGGAGAAGCTCATGCGGGGTGACGATCTTCCCCCCGGAGTCATCAAGACAGTAAAAGTCTACCTGGCGAAACGCCGTAAGCTGCAGGTCGGTGACAAGATGGCCGGAAGGCATGGAAACAAGGGCGTTGTAAGCATAATTGTTCCTCAGGAGGATATGCCCTATCTGCCTGATGGAACTCCAATAGATATCTGCCTCAACCCGCTCGGAGTACCGAGCAGGATGAACGTTGGGCAGATAATGGAAACAAATATCGGATGGGCCGCGAAAAAAGTGGGTTACGACGTTGTTTCACCCGTGTTCGATTCTGCAACTAACATTGAGATCGAAGATGCTCTCGAGGAAGCCGGTTTAGACAGAGACGGCAAAACTGTACTCTTCGACGGCAGGACCGGTGATCCATTCGATCAGAGGGTCACTGTCGGAACCATGTATATGATGAAACTGGCGCATCAGGTTGAGGACAAACTCCACGCAAGGGCTACAGGCCCCTATGCGATGGTTACTCAGCAGCCTCTCGGAGGCAAAGCGCAGAATGGTGGTCAGCGATTGGGAGAGATGGAAGTATGGGCTCTTGAAGCCTACGGTGCGGCGCATTGCCTGAAGGAAATGCTCACCATCAAGTCGGATGACGTTGATGGAAGGGCTCGTGCCTACAGCGCAATGGTGAACGGAGAAAATATTCCGCAATCCCTGACTCCCGAATCATTCAACGTTCTCCAGAATGAAATGAGGAGCCTTGCTCTGGATGTTGAATTACTGCCCGCAGAAGGGGAGGAATAAAAATGTTAGAGAACATTTCCCGACGTGATGCCAGAGTGCTGCTCTCAGACTTCGGAGGTATGAAGATAAGTCTTGCCTCCCCCGAGACCATTCGGAAATGGTCCCATGGAGAGGTCAGTCAGGCTGAGACGATTAACTACAGAAGCTATAAACCGGAAGCGGAAGGTCTTTTCTGCGAACGTATCTTCGGTCCTGTCCGGGACTGGGAGTGCAGCTGCGGAAAATACAAAAGAATACGTAACAAGGGGATAGTGTGCGACAGATGCGGTGTTGAAGTCACACATTCCCGGGTCCGCCGTGAGCGTATGGGTCATATAGATCTTGCTGTACCTGTCGTTCATATCTGGTTCTTCAAATCCAGGAAGATCTCCAAACTCCTCAATATCACGAACCTCAAGCTGGAGCGGGTCATTTACTACGAATCCTATATTGTTACCAGATCCGATCATCCGGACATAACCATCGGTATGATCCTGACCGATCCAGAGTACAGGGAAGCTAAAAAGGAGTACGGCGATGTCTTCAAGGTAGGCATGGGAGCGGATGCAATCCGGACCATGCTTGCTGATCTTGACCTGGAGGAAATGGCGACTGCCCTGCGAACCAGCATAGCGAACGAGACCACCTTTTCACGCAGGAAGAAGAACATAAAGAGGCTGAAGGAAGTTGAAGCATTCAGACTGTCATCTGATGACAATAAACCGGAATGGATGATACTTCAGATACTTCCTGTTCTGCCCCCGGATCTGCGGCCTCTGGTCCCGCTCGATGGCGGAAGGTTCGCCTCCAGTGATCTGAATGATCTTTACCGTAGAGTTATCAACAGGAACAACAGGCTGAAAAGACTTCTCGACCTTCAGGCTCCCGATGTCATTCTCAGAAATGAGAAGAGGATGCTGCAGGAAGCCGTAGATGCGGTTCTTGATAACAGTTCAAGGCGCAAACCAGTAAAAGGAGCCGGAATGAGGCCCCTCCGATCTCTCTCGGATCTTCTGAAGGGTAAGCGCGGAAGATTCCGTCAGAACCTTCTTGGTAAAAGGGTTGATTATTCCGGAAGAAGTGTCATCGTTGTCGGTCCCGACCTGAAACTCAATCAGTGCGGACTTCCCAAAACCATGGCGCTTGAACTCTTCAAGCCCTTTATTGTTGCCAGAATCAGCAAACTTCTTGATGAGAGCGTTAAAAAGGCCACCAAGAGATGGGAAGAAGCGGATGACATAGTATGGCCTGTTCTTGAAGATGTTATCCAGAACCATCCTGTTCTTCTTAACAGGGCTCCAACTCTTCATCGCCTCGGAATTCAGGCATTTGAGCCCGTTCTTGTTGAGGGAAAGGCGATTCAGCTGCATCCATTGGCCTGCTCAGCGTTCAACGCGGACTTTGATGGAGACCAGATGGCAGTACACCTGCCCCTCTCAGCTGAGGCTCAGGTTGAGGCCCGTATGCTCATGATGGGCAGCAAGAATATCCTCAGACCCGCCAGCGGTGAACCTGTTACAACACCAAGTCATGATCTGGTCATCGGTGCATACTACCTCACGAAACCTCTTCCCGGAGCAAAGGGAGAAGGTATGATCTTCTCTTCAACCGACGAGGTTCGGGGTGCCTATGACGCTGACAGGATTGCTCTTCATGCCAAGATCAAGGTCAAGGGAGTAAATAAAATAGTCGAGGAGAACGGCAAGAAGAAGCGTATCACCCCTCCATTCTGGAAGGACTATACAACAGTCGGCCAGGTTCTCTTTAACGAGATAATACCGGATGAGCTGGGTTTCATACTTGCAAACGCGAGGGTGCCCCACGATAAGATTTTCAGCAAGAAGGGGCTCAACCAGTTAGTGGGAAGATGCTTCAACGAGCTGGGATCCGTTCGGACAGCAGTGATGCTTGACAACCTCAAGGAACTCGGATTTCACTATTCAACAACATCCGGGCTGACTGTGGGAATGAGAGACATGCTCATCCCAGACAGTAAGAAGGAGATCATAGAAAGTACCGCTCACGAGATCGAGCTCATTGAGAAGAGTTCAAAACGGGGAGAGCTTACGGAAGCCGAGCGATACAACAGAGTAATAGATAACTGGGCAAAAGCCACAGAGGAAGTCAAGAATGCCATGATGGAAGGTCTGAGTCATGACAATCACGGTTTCAATCCTGTGTTCATGATGGCAAACTCCGGCGCAAGGGGAAGCGTTGATCAGATGAAGCAGCTTGCCGGTATGCGTGGACTGATGGCAAAACCCAGGAAGAAGCTTACAGGAGAGTTAGGGGAAACAATAGAGACCCCGATTATTTCCTCGTTGAAGGAAGGCCTTTCGGTCATTGAGTACTCCATTTCAACTCATGGATCAAGGAAGGGTCTTGCCGACACCGCCCTGAAAACGGCCGACGCGGGCTATCTTACCCGAAGACTTGTCGATGTCTGCCAGGATGTCATAATCACCGTAGAGGACTGCGGTACTATCAGGGGAAGGGTCATCACCGCCCTCAAAGAGGGTGAGGAGATCATTGAGCCTCTCCGCGACCGTATCCTCGGCCGGGTTGCAGCGGAAATGATATACAGACCGGGAACCGATGATGTCGTATGTAAAGCCGGTCAGGAGATAACTGCGGAACTAGCTTCAGAGATCGACGAAATCGGGGTTGAATCCGTCCGCATCAGGAGTGTCCTGGCCTGCGAAGCCAAGAGAGGCCTCTGCGACAGATGTTACGGATGGGACCTTTCGAGGAACAGAATGGTCACCATTGGAGAAGCGGTCGGTGTTATCGCAGCCCAGAGTATTGGTGAACCCGGAACGCAGCTGACTCTCCGTACATTCCATACGGGAGGAGTCGCTGGAAGGCAGACAAGAGAATCGGAAGTCGTCGCAAGACAGACAGGTTTCGTAAGTTACCATAATCCCTGTATCGTGAAAAGCACGGATGAGAGCGGGAATACGGTAATGGTCAGCACCAGAAACACTCAGCTTGACGTTCTGGATAAATCCGGCGAAGTGCTCTCCACATACGATATTGTGGTTGGATCCCAGATGGCCGTTGAAGATGGTCAGAAGATCAAAAAGGATAACCTCATCTGCAGGAGTGATCCCTTTATAATTCCGATAGTCGCGGAGCAGGAAGGTAGTGTACACTACGTTGATATAGAGGAAGACACTACTTTGAAAGAGGAGATCGACAGCGAGCAGCGCAAGCAGATGGTCATCGTGGAGGACAGAAGTAAAACCCTCCATCCGCATATCTTCATACTTCCTGAGCAGCTGATAGTCCTCAGCGGACGGCCCAGGCGCCGGGAAGAGGAACTATTTACACTCAGTGAGCTGGTTAAGGAGATGACCGAAGGACATGGGCGCATTATCTACACCTACCAGCAGGTCAGCACCTATAGGACGGAGACGCTTGTTGAAGACTTTATCGACAGGATGAAGGATCAGAAGAAAATCCCTATAATCTCCATTAACTGCAGGAAAGCCGGAACCGGAAGCTATGCTGCTATCGTGTACGGCGCCCGTGAAGTGATAAAGACCTTCGGTAAAAAGGCGAAAAAAGAAATTGCAGCACTTGAAAGCGCCATCACAGCACTCGAGGAATCCAAGAAACGCAAGAACGATAAACTTGAAGAGCAATTCGCCAGTGCTCTGGCTGACCTGAGCCTCAGGGGTTCTTTCATAATCATCATCGAATCGCTTGACAGGGGACATCAGGGGACCGGAAACCTGGTGAAGTGTGTTCAGGATATCGTGACCCAGAGCGAAATGATGATAATCTCGGACTTCACAACAAGGGGTGCCAGAAGTCATATCGCTCAGCCTGGAAGGAAGAAGATAGCAAGTGACCCTGTTGAGGAATTTATCTCTGATTCTATCAAGGGTAAGTATCCCATACCCAGCGGAGCACACCTCAGAGTGAACGACGGCAGTCTTATCAAGCTGGGAGCCCATATCGCCAGGATCGAACGTAAGCTGGGACAGCACAGGGACATAACCGGTGGTCTGCCAAGGGTGGATGAGCTGTTCGAAGCCAGAATCCCGAAGGATGCGGCGAGCATTGCCGAAATCGATGGTGTTGTGGCGCTGAGCCCTATCAAAGCCGGGATAAGAACGGTCACCATCAGGGGAGATCATGGCCAGGAATCCGCTGTTAAAATTCAGGCATCCAAGCATATCAGAGTGCGCGAAGGGGACAGGGTTAAAGCGGGAGACCGCCTTACCGAAGGTCCATTGTCTCCGCACGATATTCTCAGGATAATGGGTACGGAAGCTGCGGAGAAATACCTTCTTAACGAGATCCAGGAAGTTTACCGTCTCCAGGGCGTTAACATCAACGATAAGCATATAAGCATCGTAGTGCGTCAGATGCTTGCCAAAGCTAAGATCGATGATCCGGGGGACACGCACTTCCTCGAAGGCGCCCAGATTGACAGGCTCATCCTCCAGCGAGAGAACAAGGCTATGATGATGGAAGGCAAGAAGCCTGCGACTTCAGCAGTTCTTCTTCTTGGAATAACCAAGGCTTCCCTTGCCACCGAGAGTTTCCTCTCGGCAGCATCCTTCCAGGAAACAAACAGTGTACTCGCCGACGCTGCAACTGCAGGGAAGGTGGATTATCTTCATGGCCTCAAGGAGAATGTGATCGTAGGGCATTTGATTCCGGCGGGAACAGGTGTGAAGAGTTATCAGAAGACAAGGCTCACATTACCCGGCGGAGAAGATCTGCCTGAACCGGCATTCCCGGACAATATGGAAGAGCGAGATATTGACGAAACCGATTTTGATGTATAGACTTAGACCCCTTGCAATTTTAAGTGTGTACAAAGTAACTTTTGAGAGGAGATGATTTGCCAACAATTAATCAGCTTGTGCGTAACGGGCGCAAGAAGAAGAAATCCAAAACCAAGGCACCTGCCCTGACAGGATGTCCGCAGAAAAGAGGCATCTGTACAAGGGTATATACTTCAACACCGAAGAAGCCTAACTCGGCTCTCCGTAAAGTAGCTAGAGTACGTTTAAGAAACGGTTTTGAAGTTACCGCTTACATCCCGGGGATAGATCATAATCTCAACGAACACTCGGTTGTGTTCATCAGGGGCGGTCGTGTAAAGGATCTGCCCGGCGTGAGATATCATATTATCCGCGGAGTTGAAGATACTTCTGGTGTTGAAGGAAGAAAACAGAGCCGCTCTAAGTACGGTACAAGAAAAGTATAGAACAATACGTTCTGCACCTCTGGTGCAGACGGGGAGGACGAATGGCAAGACGCTCAAGGCCGAAAAAGCGTGAAGTCGTACCTGATAGAAAGTACGGCAATCAGCTTATGGCGAAGTTTATTAATAAACTCATGCATAAAGGTAAAAAATCCATTGCCGAAAAGATATTTTACGGCGCGATGGATATTATTACGGAAAAGACCGGGCAGGATCCTGTAACTATTTTCAACAGGGCAATGGGGAATGTTCGTCCACAGCTGAAGGTTAAATCCAGACGTGTCGGAGGATCAACATACCAGGTCCCATTGGAAGTGAAACCGCAGGAAAGAGATTCTCTTGCCATGCGCTGGATCATCCAGTATGCAAAAGCCCGCAATGGCAAAGGCATGGCTGACAGACTGGCAGCGGAGATCATGGACGCGGCAAGAGGCGAGAACTCCGGCAGCCTTAAGAAGAAGGAAGATACGCATAGAATGGCGGAAGCTAACAAAGCCTTCGCTCATTATCGCTGGTAGGTTTACTTCACCGAAAGTTCCTCCAGCGGCCGATATTACTTGATTGCTTTACTGGAGGAAATCGCTTACCATGAGCAGCTCCCAAACAGACAATGTACGGAATATCGGCATTATGGCGCATATCGACGCCGGAAAGACAACAACAACCGAGCGTATTCTCTACTACTCCGGAAGAGTGCACCGCCTCGGTGATGTTGATCATGGAACAGCCGCTATGGACTGGATGCCCCAGGAGAAAGAGAGGGGCATCACTATCCAGTCAGCCGCTACTACGTGTATATGGAAATCTTATCAGATCAACCTCATCGACACCCCGGGGCACGTTGATTTCACCGCTGAGGTGGAAAGAAGCCTTCGGGTTCTGGATGGAGCAGTTGCAGTATTCTGCGCTGTGGGCGGAGTTGAGCCCCAATCCGAAACGGTCTGGCACCAGGCTGACAAGTACTGCGTTCCCAGGATAGCCTTTGTAAATAAACTGGACCGCCAGGGAGCGGATTTCCCGCGTGTTATTGAAATGATGCGTGATATGCTGGGTGCCAAACCCCTGCCTGTCATGCTGCCGATCGGGAGCGGGAGCAGCTTCTGCGGAATAATAGATGTGATCGGAGGGTGCGCCATATACTTCGACGAAATGTCCAACGGCTCCAAATTCACGCTTGAGGACATTCCTGAGGATTATACTGATGATTACAATGCCGCAAGAGATATCCTCTGGGAGTCTGCTGCAATGCTTGATGAATCCGCCATGGAGGAATACTTCAAAGGCTCACTCTCCCCCGAAAGTGTCAGGCAGCTTCTCCGCAGAGGAACAATAGAGAATGGTTTTGTTCCTGTACTTTGCGGAGCTGCCCTGAAGAATATCGGAATACAGCAGCTCATGGATGCCATAGTGGACTGGCTGCCTGCCCCATCGGAACTTTCTCCTGTATCGGCACACCTCAAAGACGGTTCATCATTGGAGGTAGAGCGCAGTATCGACGGACCTTTCTCAGCGCTTGTATTCAAGGTCCAGAGTGATCCTCATCTTGGAAGACTGGCTTTCATAAGGGTCTATTCCGGCAGTATTGCGGACGGGCAGCATGTACTGAACAATACGACTGGAAAGAAAGACAGACTGACAAGACTTGTGAGAATGCATGCAAACAAGCGTACTCACCTGGACAGAGTCGTAGCCGGGGATATCGCCGCCGCAGGACTTAAAGATGTGACGACGGGTGATACACTTACTTTCCCCGATGCCCCTCTGATCCTTGAATCAATAGAATTTCCGGACCCTGTAATACAGATGGCTATTGAGCCCATGAGCACTTCCGATGAGAAAGCCATGGACGACGCCCTTGCATCCCTTGCCAGTGAAGACCCCAGTTTCAGAGTCGGTATCGATGAGGAATCAGGACAGACCCTCATCAAGGGAATGGGAGAGCTGCATCTTGAGATAATTGCCAGCAGGATCCAGCGGGAAAAAGGTGTGAAAGTCAGAACCGGCAAACCACAGGTATCGTACAGAGAGAGCATATCCTGCATCATATCCGGCAGGGGTGAGTTCAGAAGATCAATTCAGGGCAGAGGTCACTTCGGGAATGCAGTATTAAGGGTAGAGCCGATCGATTCTGGACTCGAGTTTGTGAACTTACTGAAAGACAAGGAATTCCCGGATCATTATGCGGAAGCTGTAGAAAGAGGAATCATGGGCTCAGTGGGAGCAGGCCCCCTGGCCGGCTACCCTGTTGATGGGATCAGAATTGAACTCCTTCAAGCTACACTCCACGAAACGGATTCATCTGAAACAGGTTACGCCTATGCTGGAGCTATGGCATTGAGGGAATGCCTGAAAAACGGCAGACCTGTTCTGAAAGAGCCTGTAATGCGACTGGATATAATCTGTCCCTCCGATTATGTGGGAGAGGTTATAGGGGATGTAAACGCCCGCAGGGGTAGTGTTTTGAACATGGAACCCATGGGTGAGGTCCAGTCGATAAAAGCAAGGGTTCCCCTTGCGGAACTTTTTGGTTATAGTAGCGCCCTACGTTCGTTAACACAGGGTCGTGCGGGGTTTTCTATGCAGTTCCATGATTACGCCCGAATTGCTGAGAATATCACACGGCGTCTGCTTGAACAGATGGGAATCACCGGGTTCAACTAGAACTCAGTGATAAATTGAGACAGGAGATATTATAGATGGCTAACAGGCTGAGGATAAAGCTCAGAGCGTACGATCACAGGCTTCTGGATCGCTCCGCTTCCGCTATCGTCAGAAGTGTATTAAAAACTGGAGCTACTGTTTCAGGGCCGATTCTTCTTCCAACGAAGAGATCGATCGTAACGGTATTGAGAAGTCCTCATGTGAACCAGAAATCTCGCGAGCAGTTCGAGATGAAAGTGCATTCACGACTTATTGATATTCAGGACCCGAATGAAGAAACCGCAGCCGCTCTGAGGTCACAGGATGTGCCCGCAGGAGTAGATGTGGAAATGAACGAAATCTAAATTCACTGTTTTCTTCTAACTGATCCGGCAATGCCGGATTAAGAGAAACACCGCATTACCGGACAATGGCGGTTGCCCGGTGAGCGAAGCAAATAACGCTCGTCCCTCCGCCTCAAAAGGGACTTCAGCGATGGGAAGTGATCTATGAGCGGACTAATGGCTCGTAAGATAGGGATGACCCGTATCTTCAGGGAGAACGGACAGGTTGTTCCTGTAACTGTGCTTGAAGCACAGCCGAACCCGGTTACTCAGGTTAAAACCATGGAGACTGACGGGTATGAAGCCCTTCAGATAGGCTACAGAACTCAGAAGAAGCAGCGCCTTAATAAGCCCACCCTCGGTCATCTGGATAAGAGCGGGGCTCCACCGGTATCCCGGTTCTGCGAGGTTTCCATGCCGGAGAAAGATATCTCTGCAGGAGAATTTCTTGATGTAACAATGTTCAATCCGGGTGAAAAGGTTGACGTTATAGGTCTTACCAAGGGAAAGGGTTTCCAGGGTGTCGTTAAACGCCATGGCTTTTCCGGAGGTGACGCTACTCACGGAAACAAATCTCACAGAGTTCCGGGCTCAATAGGCCAGTGTGCGACCCCGGGAAGGGTATGGAAGAATAAGAAAATGCCCGGCAGGGACGGTGGAAAGAGAATTACTGTCCGTAATCTTGAAGTTGTACAGGTCGATTCCGAGAAGAATCTCCTGGTTCTTAAGGGTGCTGTTCCAGGAGCGAAGAACGGCTACATCATGATCAGGAAACAGAAGTCGGGGGGTGAAGGATAACCATGGCTGACGTAAGAGTTTACACCATGAGCGGTGAAGAAGTCGGCAAGACGGAACTTCCCGAGGAGATGTTCGCTATGAATGTCTCTACCCACATTCTCTGGGAAGTCGTAAGAGCCGAATCACTGAATTCCCGTCAGGGAACAGTGTCCACTCTTGGAAGAAGTGATGTTAAAGCATCCGGCAGAAGACCCTGGCGCCAGAAGGGCACCGGTAATGCAAGAGCTGGTACTACTGCATCACCAATATGGAGGGGCGGCGGAGTCACATTCGGACCCACCCCGAGACACTGGAAAATCAAGCTGAACCGGAAAGTCAGAAGAAAAGCCCTTGCCGGTATACTCAGTGAAAGACTCGCGGAAGGAAATCTGAGAATAGTCAGAGACCTCAAATCCAGCGGTAAAACACGGGAAATGACTGAAATGCTTTTAAATCACGACTGCGCAGGCAGAAGAACGGTGATTCTCGTCACAGATACAGACGATGATAGTTTTGTCAGAAGGGCTTCCCGGAATATTCCCCGTGTGAAGACAACAAGCGCTGCAAGCGTTTCCATTCATGATCTGGTCAATTCTGAAGTTGTTCTCCTTTCAGAAGAGGCGATTGAACTGCTTAAGGAGAGACTGTTATGAAGGAAGCAATACAGATTATCGTTAAGCCGCTTGTCACCGAGAAGAGCACAGTTCTGAGGGAGGAATCAAATCAGTACGCGTTCCGTGTGATACCCAGCGCAACGAAAAGACAAATTGCCGCTGCGGTTGAGGAACTGTTCGATGTACACGTTACTGATGTCAGAACTATGAGAATGCTTGGAAAGAAGAAACGGTTGGGTCGGAATCTCGGCCGCAAACCATCATGGAAGAAAGCCATTGTTACACTAGCCTCCGGTGATACGGTTGATTTCTTTGAGGGGGTGTAAGTAGATGAGTATGAAGCGATGGAAACCTATGACTCCCGGAACTCGATTCAAGGTATCCCCTGGATTCGATGAGATCACCCGGGATCATGGCGAGAAGTCTCTCATGTCACCCAGGAAAAGCAAAGCTGGCAGGAACAATAATGGACGGGTCACCGCGAGACACAGAGGCGGCGGTCACAAAAGACGGTTCAGGAAGATCGATTTTAAGCGTGAGAAATTCGGTGTACCCGGCAAGATCGCGACGATCGAGTACGATCCCAACCGTTCAGCTAGAATCGCATTGATTCATTATGTCGACGGAGAGAAGCGGTATATCATAGCTCCGGAAGGGCTTCAGGTTGGACACACGGTAGTCTCAGGACCCGATTCGCCTCCGGAGAACGGCAACCATCTTCCTCTGGCAAGAATACCGCTGGGATCAACGATCCATAATGTTGAGCTCAAACCCGGAAAAGGCGGACAGCTTGCGCGGTCAGCCGGAACATCAATACAGCTTATGGCGCGTGCAGGAAGATATGCTACGTTGAAGATGCCTTCGAAGGAAACCCGTATGGTTCCGGTTAACTGCATGGCTTCAATCGGAGCGGTTGGAAATGCAGAGCATTTTCTCGTAGTTCCCGGAAAAGCTGGAAACAGCCGGTGGAGAGGCAGGAGACCCCATGTCAGGGGAGTTGCAATGAACCCGGTCGATCACCCCATGGGTGGCGGAGAAGGTAAATCCAGCGGTGGACGCCATCCGTGTTCTCCCTGGGGACAGCTTGCCAAGGGCTTGAGAACAAGAAAAAGTAAACCGTCTGATAAGCTTATTACCAGACGAAGACCCACCGGAAAAAGGAGGAAATAGGCATGGGCCGTTCATTAAAGAAGGGTCCCTATATTGAAGAGAAGCTGGCTTTGAAGGTCAGTAAGATGGAAGCTTCTGGAGAGAAGAGAATCATACAAACCTGGTCCAGAAGATCCACCATCCCTCCTGAATTCGTGGGACATACATTCGCAGTTTATAACGGACGCAAATTCGTACCAGTTTATGTAGTTGAGAATATGGTCGGTCACAAGCTTGGGGAGTTTGCTCCCACAAGGACATTCCGCGGACATCGGGAATCCGGCTCATCTGGGAAAAAGAAGCAGGCTAAGGTTTAGGGAGGGAATGAATGAAGGCAATAGCCAGAGCAAGATTTGTTAAAGTTCCCCCCCGCAAGGCAAGGTACATCGCGGATCTGATCCGCGGCAAGACGGTTAACCAGGCTTTATCAATTCTGATGACAGTTCCACGGAACGCATCACGAATTATCGAGAAGACTCTGGATTCCGCCGTCGCCAACGCCATTGTGAAGGCGGAGGGAGAGCGACTCGATGTGGATGAACTGGTTGTCCAGAATGTCATCGTCGACGAAGGTCCCACCAGGATGACCTGGAG
The DNA here is from genome assembly GCA_030592645.1 of Candidatus Fermentibacterota bacterium. Taxonomy (GTDB): domain Bacteria; phylum Fermentibacterota; class Fermentibacteria; order Fermentibacterales; family JCC-6; genus Aegiribacteria. Next base: position 20,151 of record JAUVIR010000006.1, read on the forward strand.
ACCGAGAGCTCGAGGCAGAGCGACCAGAATCAGACATAGAACAAGTCATATAGCAGTTACGGTTGTCAATACTGATAAGACAGCCGAACAGGGACGAGAGGAGTAGTATGGGGCAGAAAACAAATCCTATCGGCCTCCGTCTCGGTATCAGCCGCGGCTGGGATTCCACATGGTTTGCCAGGGGCAGGAAGTATGCCGAGTATCTGAAAGAAGATGCCGATATACGCCGATACCTGGGTTCAAGACTGGAAAAAGCCAGGGTTTCCCGGATTGAGATATTCAGGAAACCGCAGGAAGTGGAAGTAGCGATCTGGACCGCGCGTCCGGGTCAGGTTATCGGAAGCAAGGGTTCCAATATCGACAGGATAACCAATGAACTGAAGATACTGGTCGGCGGGAAAACCGTTAGAACCAAAGTTCAGGAAATAAGAAAAGACAGGTGCGACGCTACACTTGTCGCTGACAAGATAGCCCGTCAGATAGAAGGCCGGGTTTCTGTCAGAAGAGCAATGAGGATGGCTATCCGGGATGCGATAACAGATGGTGCTGAAGGAATCAAAGTATCATGTGCCGGAAGGCTCGGCGGTGCGGAAATGTCCAGGGTCAATACCTATCATGAGGGCAGAGTCCCGCTTCATACCCTGAGGGCGGATATTGATTTCTCCAGGGATGTCGCAATGACTACATACGGAACCGTCGGAGTCAAGGTCTGGATATACAAAGGTGAAGTACATGAGATGCCGATATCCGGTCCTGTGGATAGCAGGTGATCAGCGATGTTGATGCCTAAAAGAACTAAGTACAGAAAGCAGCACCGTGGCCGTATGAGAGGCAGAGCCAAAGGCGGCAGTACCGTATCCTTTGGTGAGTATGGATTGCAGGCACTTGAGCCGGGCTGGATTACCAGCGCTCAGATAGAAGCGGCCAGAGTCGCGCTTACAAGGCATGTCAAAAGAGGCGGTAAGGTCTGGATCAGAGTGTTTCCGGATAAACCCGTTACTTCAACTCCTGCCGAAACCCGTATGGGTAAAGGTAAGGGCGCGGTTGATCACTGGGTTGCTGTTGTAAAACCGGGAAGAGTGATGTTCGAGCTTGAAGGAGTTCCGGTTGAACTGGCAAAGTCCGCAATGAGGCTTGCCGGGCACAAGCTGCCCATCAAGACCAGATTTATGGTTCGGGATAAGGAGGATCTGTAGATGAAAACCCACGAGCTTCGTTCGATGAGCCTTGAGGAACTTGAAGAGCATGCTCGGGAGCTCAGGCAGGAAATCTTCAACCTCAGGTTCCGCAGAACTACCCAGCCGCTGGATAACCCCCTTCAGATCAGGATCACCCGGAAAAATCTAGCCAGAACACTCACTGTTATAAGAGAATTTGATCTGGGATTGGTTTCGGGGACCGGGGAAGGAAGATAGTATGGCCGAAGCAAGAAAAGGAAGTAGAAGAGTTCTTACCGGAACCGTGATCTCCAGCGCCATGGACAAAACGGTTGTTGTGGAGGTTGTATCCATCAAGGCACATCCGGTTTACAAAAAACGCTACCGAACAACAAAAAAATACTACGTCCACGATGAAGAGAATCAGTGCAACGCGGGAGACAAAATTTCGATATCCGAAACACGACCTCTCTCGAAAACCAAGCGCTGGCGTGTTCTCGATATTGTGGAACGGGCACGATAGGAGGAATCGGCGATGATTCAGCAGGAAACAAAACTGAAAGTTGCGGACAATTCAGGTGCCCGGACTGTGCAGTGTATCAGGGTTCTCGGGGGTACAAGGCGCAGATACGCATCCATCGGAGATGTTATAGTCGTCACTGTAAAGGATGCCCTGCCTGATGGCGCAGTCAAGGCTAAAGAGGTGCGAAGGGCAGTTGTTGTCCGGGTTAAGAAAGAGTTGAACAGGAAGGATGGAACATCCGTCCGATTCGGAGACAACGCAGCGGTCATACTGGATGAAGCCTACCAGCCGGTCGCTACCAGGATATTCGGACCTGTTGGACGCGAATTGAGGGAGCACTTCATGAAAATAGTATCCCTGGCTCCGGAGGTGATCTGATGCATGTCAGAAAGGGAGACAAAGTACGTGTCCTGACCGGAGCGGAAAGGGGCAAAGAAGGTAAGGTCCTTAAAGTATTCACTCAGAAGAAACGTGCTATCGTTGAGGGTCTGAACCTTATTAAGAGGAGTACACGGCCTTCTTCGCGCAATCAGCAGGGAGGGATCATAGAGAAGGAAGCTGCCATGCATCTTTCCAATCTGCATGTGGTATGCCCCGGTTGCGGGGAAGCTGCCGGTATTAGGCGGATCAGAGATGAAGAAGGCAGGCTTCAGCGGCACTGCAAGTCGTGCAACGAAACAATATCAACCGGTTAGGAGGTGACCAGTGAGAACGTTGCCAAGACTAGAGAAACTTTACGTAGATGAACTGCGGGATAAGATGAAAAAACGTTTTGAATACGATAACGTTAACAGAATACCCCGCCTTCAGAAAGTCGTAATAAACATGGGGCTCGGCAGAGAAGCCATGGATAACGCGAACAATATGAAGAACGCGACTGCGCAGCTTGCTACCATTACTGGTCAGCTGCCGGTGATTGCAAAGGCTAAGAAATCAGTTGCAGGATTCCGTCTTAGAGAGGGAACACCCATCGGAACATTCGTCACTTTAAGAGGTGACAGAATGTGGGAATTCCTTGACAGACTCATTACATTTTCCATACCTCAGGTAAGGGATTTCAGGGGTCTTTCCCCAAGAGGGTTCGACGGGCACGGCAACTACAATTTCGGTGTCGAGGAACAGGCTATTTTTCCCGAGATCAATGTAGACAGTATTGATAAATTCAGGGGAATGAACATAACCATCGTAACAGACGCATCCACGGATGAGGAAGGCCTTGAGCTTCTGAAGCTCATAGGCATGCCTTTCCGCACGAGTTCGCGTTAGCAGGGGGTGGAGATAAATTGGCTAGAAAAGCTCTTGTAGAAAAACAGAAAAGAACCCCCAAGTTCAAAGTCAGGAAGTACAATCGGTGCTGTATCTGCGGGCGTCCGAGGGGATACTTGAGGAAATATGGTATTTGTCGTATCTGTTTCCGGGATATGGTCAACAGTGGCCTTGTTCCCGGCGTACGCAAGGCAAGCTGGTAGGGAGGCGAAATATGTCAATGACAGATCCAATAGCGGATATGCTTACCCGGATTAGGAATGCTTCCCGGGCAGAACATAAGATAGTTGATATCCCTGCTTCGAAGCTGAAAACTTCTATAGCAAGGACACTTTACAATAAAGGGTTCATCAGGGGTTTCAGAAGAATGGAGGATGGGAAACAGGGCATACTGAGAGTCTACCTCGCATTCACAAATGATCAACCTCTGATCGTTGGGATCAAGAGAATATCTAAACCTGGCTGCAGGGTATACGCTGATGCTGCCAATCTTCCCAGAGTAATGGGCGGACGCGGGATCGCTGTTCTTACAACTCCCAGAGGCGTTTTGACCGACGCTGAGGCAAGGAAACAGCACGTGGGCGGCGAAGTACTGCTCCACGTCTGGTAAGGAGAGGTAAGAGTATGTCACGAATAGGCAGATTACCCATCCCTGTACCCGAAAAGGTTACAGTGACAAGTAAAAAGAACGTAATCACAACGAAAGGACCGAAGGGCGAGATGAACCTGACAGTCCCCCCGGGGATCAAGGTTGTTATCGGTGATGAGATAGTACTATCACGAAAAGGTGACACTAAAGAACTTGCCATGCTTCATGGAACAACCAGAGCCCATCTTGCCAACCAGATCAAGGGAGTTTCCCAGGGGCACAGCAAAGCTCTGATCGTTCACGGCAAAGGATATCAGGGCGAAGTCAAAGGTAAGATTCTTGAAATGCAGCTTGGGTTTTCACATAAAGTACTTTTCGAGATCCCCGGCGGTCTTGAGATCATCATAAAACCAGGACAGAACACCTTTACGATTACCGTAAACGGTATCAGCAAGCATCTGGTCGGCGCCTTCTGCGGAGAACTGTATAAGATTAAAAAAGTAGAACCGTACAATCTTATCGGATTCCGCTACTCTGATCAGCTTGTTAAGCGCAAAGCTGTTAAAACAATAACCTAGTGTTAGGAGGAGACTGAAAAATGGCTAAGTTAACCAGAAAGCAGCGCCTCCGACGTCGACACTTCCATATAAGGAAGAGACTGTCTGGAACGGCCGAAAAGCCAAGGCTGCTTGTCAGAAGATCCTTAAAGCATATAGAAGCAAGTTTCATTGATGATCTGACGGGTGAGACCCTGCTCACACTGACCACCAAATCAGGCAGTTTCTCTACTGTTAAAAAGGAGAGTAAATGTGAACAGGCTTCCAGACTCGGCAAACTTCTTGCCGATAGAGCTAAGGAAAAGGGTATAGAAGAAGCTGTCTTTGACCGTGGTGGACATGCATATCACGGTAGAGTAAAAGCACTGGCGGAAAATGCCCGCAAAGCCGGCCTCAGGTTATAGAAGGGACAGTCATTAAATTGGATAGAACAAAGAATAAGAAGGACAGATCGAATCAGAAACAGAAGCAGAAGGTTTCAAAACTTGAAGAAGCTGGACTGATCGACAGACTCATTGCCGTAAACAGAGTAGCAAAGGTTACTAAGGGCGGCAGAAACTTCGGATTCAACGCAATTGTTGCGGTTGGTGACGCCAAAGGAAAAGTTGGAGTTGGGCTGGGCAAAGCGACTGAATTGCCGGAGGCGATAAGGAAAGCGCAGGATTGTGCGCGAAAGAGCATGATCAGCATCCCGCTGACAGATAACAGAACTATTCCTCATAAGATTCTGGGCAGACATGGAGCGGGAAAGGTCATGCTCCGTCCGGCCAGTTCCGGTACAGGTGTTATTGCAGGATCCGCAGTCAGGGCAGTAATGGAATGCGCAGGGATAAAGGATGTGCTTACCAAATCCCAGGGCTCCAATAATCCTCATAACGTTGTCAAAGCTACCATGACGGGTCTTAGGGATCTTGTTTTGATCGACAGAGTCAGCGGATACCGGCAGGCGGCTGTGGCCAGAAGGGGAAATGATGGCTGACAGGAAACTCAGAATAACCCAGATCAAAAGTGCGATCGGCCGCAAAGAAGTGCAGAAACGCACTCTTAAAGCTCTCGGACTGAGAAGGCTGCATCAAACCGTTGTTCATCCTGACAGACCGGAAATACGCGGGATGGTAAACAGAGTATTTCATCTGCTAAAGGTCGAGGAGGTTGAATAATGAGACGCTTACAGCATCTGAGACCTGCCCGGGGAGCTACTAAGGCTTCTTCCAGGCGAGGTCGCGGACGGGGTAGCGGTACCGGCGGAACCAGCGGCAAAGGCCATAAGGGCCAGAGGGCCAGAAGCAGTATTCAGCCCTGGTTCGAAGGCGGTCAGATGCCTATTCAGAGACGTATGAGCCATAAGGGATTCAATAATGCCCGTTTTGCAAAGACGTTTCAGATAGTCAATGTCGAGAATCTTGACAGATTTGCCGCGGACAGTGTTGTAACTCCGGATATACTGAAGGAAGCCGGACTGGTTTCTTCCAGGTTCCGTCCCGTGAAGATCCTGGGAAGAGGAGAACTGAAGAAGGCACTGACCGTGTGCGCTCATTCATTCAGTTCCACTGCCGCAGAGATGATTGAATCCGCCGGGGGTTCGGTGGAGGTGCTTTCTTAATGCGCGGTTTTGAGAATATCCTGAAGATCCCGGAGCTTCGGAAGAAAATATTCTATACTTTCCTCCTGCTTGCGGTTTACAGGGTAGGGGGTCACATACCGGTTCCGGGAATTGATGGTAGCGCTCTCAATGAAGCTTTCAGCGGGGGCGGCGGATTGATGGGCATGTATGACCTGTTCGTAGGAGGAGCTCTCAGGAGGGCTTCCGTATTTGCCCTTGGTATAATGCCGTATATCTCAGCATCGATCATCATACAGCTTCTGACATCGGTATTCCCCTATTTTGAGAGACTGAAGAAGGAGGGAGAAGCCGGACGCCAGAAAATAACGGAGATCACAAGGTACGGCACTGTACTCCTTGCCATGATACAGGGACTTGGTATTTCGCAGTACCTTATAGGTCTTAACGGCCAGGGGATGATGATTGTACCGCACCCGGGTCTCGCATTTACTATTCAGACAGTAGTAACGCTTATAACCGGTACTATATTCGTCATGTGGCTCGGTGAGCGGATAACGGAGCGGGGTATAGGCAACGGTATCAGCCTAATAATATTCGCCGGGATCGTGGGCAGGCTTCCCGGAGCGCTGGTGTCCATTTATCAGGACGTGTTTGTACTACAGCAGACCGGTTTCATAACCGCTATCTTCCTTGGTATTTTCATGTTCGCGATTGTGGCATTTGTTGTCCTCATGACTGAATCACAGCGAAGGATACCAGTTACTTACGCCAAGCAGGTAAGGGGCAGGAAAGTCTACGGCGGTCAGAGTACCCATATCCCGCTGAGACTGAATACCGCCGGTGTCATACCGGTCATTTTTGCCCAGGCGTTTATGATGTTCCCAAGCAGCATAGCAATGTTCTTTCCCAATTCGGGGATAGATGTATGGGTTAATACGCATCTTGCGCCGGGAGGAGCCGTTTATATAACCATATACACACTCCTGATCATCCTGTTCGCATATGTCTATACGGCAATAACATTCAATCCGCAGGATCTCGCTGACAACATGAAAAAGTATGGAGGTTTCATACCCGGAAGAAAACCGGGTAAGAGTACTGCAAAATACATAGAGAAAGTACTTGTAAGGGTTACATTGCCCGGAGCGATCTTCCTCGCTGGTATAGCAGTTATGCCAATGCTCATGACCAGACACGCCAATGTGAACTTCATGTTCGGCGGTACCAGCCTGCTTATCGTTGTCGGGGTAGCCCTCGAGACGCTCAGGCAGATCGAGACGCATCTTCTCATGAGGCACTACGACGGATTTCTCAGTAAAGGCAAGATTAGAGGAAGAAGGTAAGCATGCGGATCACCTTCTTTGGACCACCGGGCTCCGGAAAGGGCACTCAGGCGGATAGAACATCCTCCTACTTCGGCCTGCAGCATATTTCAACAGGTATGCTTTTCAGAGAAGAGATCAACAGTGGTTCAGAGTTGGGGAAACGCATCCGTGAGATCGTGGAATCGGGACATCTTGTTGGTGATGAGATAGCAAATGAAGAGGTTTTTACCCGGATAGAAACCATCGATGACTTTCTTCTTGATGGTTATCCTCGGAATCTGCAGCAGGCAGAATCTCTTGATGAATTCCTTGAGAGCACATGCAAACCCCTTTCCGGTGCTGTTTTTATCCGTATTTCAGATGAAGAGGTTATAGACAGGCTTACGGGAAGGCTTATTTGCGCCTGTTCGAATGGAAGCGGGAATGCAGACAGCGGCAATATCCACGAAGAAGGGGATATCTGTCCGGTGTGCGGAGAAGCTTTTGTGAAGCGCAGTGATGACAGATCGGAAGTTGTGAAAAACAGACTTCAGCAGTATCACAGCATCACAAAGTACCTTGAGGATTACTACAGAAGCAGAATTCTTGTGATCGATGGTCTGGGCACCATAGATCAGGTGAACGAAAGAATAAGAAAAGAACTGCAGATATGGGCATAATAACCGGTGGTGATATAGATCTTATGAGGGAATCCGGAAGGATAGTCAGGCTTGCTCTTGACGAGATGATATCTTTCATTGAACCGGGAGTCTCTACAAAGGAGATAGAAGCAGTCGGCAGGAAAGTGATCGAAGCCGAGGGGGCCGAGCCATCGTTCCTTGGCTACAATGGTTATCCGGCAGCAGTGTGTGTCTCAATCAACAATGAGGTTGTACACGGTATTCCCTCCATTGCACGAAAAGTGATGGACGGAGATCTTGTCAGCATTGATGCTGGTGCCTTTAAGAACGGTTTTCATGGAGATGCCGCCGATACGGTGATTGTCGGGCTGGCAGATCCTCGGGCAATGCTTCTGGTCAAAACGGTTTACGAAGCCAGGGACAAGGGTATCGAAACCGCCAGACCTGGAAACACTCTGGGTGATATTGGTTCAGTTATTCAGGATCATGTGGAATCTCAGGGATTCAGTGTTGTCAGGGCGCTTGTGGGTCATGGTATTGGCAGAAAGCTGCATGAGCCGCCCCAGGTCCCTAATTTCGGTAGAGCCGGCAGGGGAATGAAGCTTGCAGAAGGTCTTACTATGGCAATCGAACCGATGATTAACATAGGTGGGTACAGAGTTAATACACTGCAGGATAACTGGACAGTCGTTACCGCTGATGGCAGCCTCTCAGCTCATGCTGAGCACTCTATCGTTGTACGCGGCTCCGAACCGCTGATATTGACGGCATGATGATAATTACCAATGATATGCGTTCTGTTACAATTTAGAGAGGATTAACAGTGGCTAAGAATGTTCCCAGAGATGGAACCGTAGTTGATACGCTGCCGAATTATCAGTGCCGTGTTGAACTGGATGGAATGAATGGACATGTGGCACTCTGCTACATATCAGGTAAGATGAGAATGAACAACATACGGATTCTGGTGGGTGACAGAGTAACGGTTGAACTCTCCCCATACGACCTGAACCGTGGCCGTATTACTTACAGGTATAAGTGAGGATCGAACAATGAAAGTACGCAGCTCAGTTAAAAAGATCTGTGAATACTGCAGAATTATACGAAGACGTGGTAAGGTTCTTGTAATCTGTTCGCGCAACCCGAAGCACAAACAGAGACAGGGATAAATAGAGATCAAGGTAATCATGGAGGTAATCAGTGGCAAGAATCGCAGGAATTGATCTTCCACCTAGAAAGCATATTCTATATGCACTACCATATATTTATGGAATAGGTCTGGCTTCCTCAAGAGATATTCTTGAGAAGGCGGGAATAGATTTCAATGTAAAAACAGATGATCTTACGGAAACAGAAGTAGCCGCTCTCAGAAAAGTCATCGATGCTGACTATAAGGTTGAAGGTGCATTGAGAGCGGAAGTAAATATGAACAAAAAGAGGCTGATGGATATCCGGTGCTATCGCGGGCTTCGGCATCGCAGAGGACTTCCGGTCCGAGGCCAGAGGACCCGCACAAACGCTCGAACCTGTAAAGGACCCAAATTCGGGCGTAAGAAACGTTAGGAGGCGGTTGTGCCAAAAGGAGTTAAGGCTAAGGGCAGTAAGAAAGCCACTAAAAAGAAGTCATTGAAAGTAACGGATGTTCATGGTATAGCTCATGTGAAATCCTCGTTCAATAACACCATGATAACAATAACTGATAGAAACGGTAATGTTATCACCTGGGCAAGCGGAGGAACCACCGGAGTTAAAGGAACTAGAAAAGGAACCGCATTCGCTTCCGGGCAGGCAGCGGTTCAGGCGGCTGAGAAGGCAATGGAAGCGGGATTGAAGAAAGTCGAGATCTGGGTCAGAGGACCCGGGTCAGGACGTGAAGCCGCAGTCAGAGCTCTACAGTCAACCAATCTTGAGGTAACAGCAATAAAGGACCAAACCAGAATACCGCATAACGGATGTCGTCCATCGAAGCGCCGGCGCGGCTAGTATGAATTTATAGTCCTCTAGGGGCTTAACACACCCGGGTGATAACCCGGGAGGAGGATCAGATGTTATATAAGAGTCTATATCTTCCGGATATGATCAAATGGGAGGAAGATTCTCTCTCCGATACATTCGGCAGACTTGAGATTACCCCACTGGAAAGAGGTTTCGGACGGACACTGGGTAATGCTCTCAGAAGAGTGCTCCTCTCTTTGCTTGAGGGTTTTGCGCCCGTCTCTCTTTCAATCGAAGGAGCTGAACATCAGTTTTCCACGATTCCCGGTGTTGTTCAGGATGTAACCGAACTGGTTCTCAATGTAAAATCTCTGATTATCAATCTCCAGGGAGAGAATAAGGGTATCATCAGGCTGAACGTTGCTGGAAAAGGACAATACACAGCCAAAGACCTTACCTCTGACAAGCATGTGAGAATTGTCAACAAGGATCAGGAATTAGCGCAGATGGACGAAACCGGAAAGCTATCCATGGAGATAATTGTTGAGAAAGGGAAAGGCTACATTCCTGCCGATGAATGGAGTATTCACGGAAAGGAAGAGAAGGCCGGAACTATCCTTCTGGATTCATGGTTCTGTCCTGTCAAAAAGGTCAACTTCCAGGTGAAGAGCGCCAGGGTCGGAGACAGAACCGATTACGACCATCTTATTATGGATATATCGACCGATGGCAGTATCGAACCCAAGGAAGCAGTGAATGAAGCCTGCGAGGTAATCATTGAGCATCTTCAAATGATACCAGCCGGCCTGGAACCGGAAGAAAAACCGGATCAAATTTGTGAGGAAAAGGACAGCCGGAACGATTTCCTGTCCTTTGCAGTTGATGATACTGATATTCCTACCAGGATAGCCAATGTCCTGAAATCGGCAGGAATTCAGACTGTAAGTGATCTGATTGAAACCAAGAATGCGGATATTCTGAAGATCGGCGGCTTCGGCCCCTCTTCACTGGATACCGTAAACGAGGTTCTCAAAAAGCAGAATTTAGCAATAGACGACTGACAACCAGTCGCCGGGAGAACTGACATGCGTCACAGAAAAAAGATCGCCAAGCTGGGAAGGAAACCCGAAGCCAGAAGAAGAATGCTTCGTAATCTGGTTACCTCTCTGATAATGGAGGAGAGAATCACGACCAGCCAGGCACGTGCAAAAGCCGCTCGAAGTGCTGCTGAGAAGATAATAACAAAGGGCAGAAAAGATTCAGTCCATGCGAGAAGACAGGTAGCGAAATACGTTTACGGAAGTAAAGTGGTTCAGAAGGTTTTCAACGAGCTGGGACCGCGCTACGCAGACCGTAATGGTGGATACACACGTATTCTCAAACTTGGCCCGAGAAGGGGCGATGCTGCTGAAGCATGCATTCTTGAACTGGTTGATTCGCCTGTTGAGTTCTCTTCAGACAGCAAGTAGCGTTTGCGGTAGTAGCTTGAAAAAAATAGCCGTTCTGACCAGCGGGGGTGATGCCCCCGGGATGAACGCCTGCATAAGGGCCACGGTAAGGAGAGCTCTTAACCGTGGCCTTTGTATATCCGGCGCCAGAAAAGGGTATGAAGGCCTGATAGATAACGACTTCATAAGCATTGAATCCTCAGACGTCAGCAATATCATTCAGCGCGGAGGAACCATACTGCATACTGCAAGAAGCGAGAGATTCCTTACCGCAGATGGACGCTGCAAAGCCGCAGCGAATTTAAAAAAGAATAAAGTAGAAGGCCTTGTAGTAATAGGCGGAGACGGCAGTTTCAGAGGAGCGGATGCTCTTGCAACCGAATATTCGATACCTGTTGTAGGTGTACCTGCAACCATAGATAACGATTTATGGGGTACCGACCTGACAATCGGGTTCGACACAGCGGTGAATACCGCTCTTGATGCGATAGACAAAGTGAGGGATACCGCTGCTGCCCACGACAGGCTCTTCATAGTAGAGGTCATGGGAAGGTCCGCCGGATTCATAGCCCTTGAGGTTGGCGTGGGAGCCGGCGCTGAAGCCGTTCTGATTCCTGAAACCCCGACTGATCTTGAGAAGATCTGCGCAAAAGTCAGGGATAGGGTGTCCAGAGGAAGAACCTCGAATATTCTTGTAGTCGCCGAGGGTGACGAAGCGGGGAACGCTTTTGAGATTGCGCGGAAGATCGAGAATATGTCCGGTCTGAAAAGCAGGATCACCGTCCTGGGGCATGTTCAGCGTGGAGGGTCACCTACAACAACTGATCGCGTCCTGGCTTCCAAATTGGGCTGGGCTGCGGTCGATGCGCTTCTGGATGGAGCATGGCCCTGTATGGTTGGTGAGGTCAACAGCGAAATAACACATATACCGATGAGGGATTCCTGGACAAGGCGCAAGCAGCTGGACCCCCTGCTGATAACCCTTTCGGAAAACTTAACATAAGGGGTCAGGCACCAAAACTTAACATTCTTAGCATAAGGGGTCAGGCTTGACGCCTTATTTTCTATCTTCTATCAGTTTTGTTAAGGATCTATCCCAGGTTTTCTCCGCTTCGGGAGAGAACATACATCCTGTGAATTCTCCCAGTCTTCTGTGATATGCGATACACTCCCTGCAGTTTCCGTGCCTCGGACATCCGGGATACGTGCATGGGCAGTTCTCATTTCTGTCGGTCACTATGTTCACTCCTTTGATTCCGCAATTTCATTATGCTAACAACTTCTGAATACTATACATACCCGATGTATACAGTTTTTATTGAAAGAGGACAATGACATGATTGAAGCGGTGATATTCGATCTGGACGGGACGCTTCTCTACACGCTGGAGGATATCTGCGATGTAGTGAACAGTGTCCTGAAATCAAATGAAATGCCCGGTAAATCCATAGATGATGTGAAGCATGCTGTAGGACGCGGGATTGAAGAGCTTGTCCGGGAGGTAATACCCGCAGACAGTGTGACAGATGAATCCGTGGAGAAACTTTCGGATCAGATAAGAAAGCTCTACCTTGAGCAGGGGTCTGCAAAGACCCGGCCCTATCCGGGGATAACCGAACTGCTGGAAAGGCTCCATTCTGAGTGTGTACCGATGGCAGTTCTCACAAACAAGCATCAGCTTTCCGCGGAAAAACAGGTTGAGAAGTACTTCGGAGGGATCAGCTTCGCTGCTGTCAGTGGTGACAGGGAGGGTTATCCGCTGAAACCTTCTCCCGAAGCGGTCAAACCGGTACTTGAAAAGCTTGGAGTCCTGCCGGGAAATACTCTGATGGTCGGTGATAGTGATGTGGATATGATCACAGCTGCGAACGCCGGAATGATTGCCGTAGGAGTTTCATGGGGATTCAGGGATACATCCCTTCTGCTGGATCATGGCGCTGAATTTATTATTGAACGTCCTATGGAGATAATCAACATCTTAGGGTCAGGCCTTTAAAAGCCTGACCCCAGATGTTAAACCGGTTCTTCTATAGTCCGATATAGGTTCCAAGTTTGAAGAAAGGACCGGAGAAATCCAGTTCGTAGTCGTCCGCTTCTTCATCACTGATTTTCACGCTGTTCATTCTGTATCCGCCCTCAAGACCGAACATGAGGGGCAGACAGCCCAATTTGAAAGTTGACTCCTGATCCAGCCTGACAGAAGCCACAAAACCGAGCCCGCTTCCGGTTCCTGAAGTTGCCGTATTCGGAGAATCAAGCTTTCGTGAGGCAAATGTATATACCGGACCTGCTCCTGCGGATATCGACAATCCCGGTGTCCGGGTCAGGACATAGTAAGCTTGAGCTTCCAGGTTAATTGCCTGGTCGTTCAATTCGATTACATCTTCCTCACCGCTGCCGGAAAACAGGCCAAGGGTAAAAATAACCATAAAGAGATTCTGCATGGCGCTGTAGCCTTCGGAGTAGCCTCCAGTGAAATTTGTGCCTCCGAAACTCCCTCTGATCCTGAATTTTTCGCTTAGGTCTCCTAGAACCTCGACAGACCCTCCCCAGGATACGCTGCCGAGTTCAAAATCCAGTCCCGCTGCCGTGTTCATGTCAGCGAAATCCTTTTCAGTCTGCATGGATGGAAAAGAACCCATGAATGTGAAACCAATCCTGAATCCGGGAGAAAATGAATCGTTACCGCCATCGTACGGTTGTCCGATTGTGCATAGAAGCAGCATTAACAGCGTCATTTGTGCACCTCGTACATCTTTGTCTCGATTATGTCGTCGTCCAGTATTATCCTTATGTAATAGAGTCCGTCAGGCACCCGGACAGCACTTTCGTCAAGAAGATCCCATGACGATGAATGGCTTCCGGAGGGCTGTGTGCTATCCGCCTGAAGAGTTCGGATGTTGTTCATGTAGCAGTTCAGAACGAACAGATCAACTACACCATCATTTGGAAGATCGTATGTAAAAGTGAATTCATCAGTTACCTGTTCGAACGGATAGGTGCTGTCATTGCAGCCTGCGGTAGTCAGCAGCAGAGCAGGCAGTAGAAACAGTAGAATTTTCCCCATTATTTCCCCTCATGTTAAGTACATTTCATTGACACCTGACTATAATATGCACAAAGGATGGTATTTTATGCAATCATGTGCTCATTGGCTGCGAAGCAATCTGAGTGATCTTCCTGACATCAGCGATGAAGAGATGAATGCGGCTGGAGAAAGGCCTTCGGAAGACCTCTACGCAAGGCTGGATAAGGTTACTTCGCTGGTCGTTCATCATTCGGCAACTGCAACAGGAAATGCCAGGGTTTTCAGGGCTCTTCACAGGGCTGTTAATGGCTGGGCTGATATAGGATACCATTTTGTAATAGGTAACGGCACGCTCTCCGCGGATGGGGAGATAGAGCCTGGAAGGCCCCTCTGGGCTGTGGGAGCTCATGCCAGAGAGCATAACAGTGATTCCATCGGGATCTGCCTGGTCGGGAATTTCTGTCAAACATCGCCAACCCGGAAACAAATGGCCTCACTGACCGATCTGCTTACAAAACTGCTGGAGGATTTCTCTCTTACCAGATCGGAGATATTGCTTCACAGAGATGTGCCCGGCTGCAGGACAGAATGCCCAGGAGACAACCTTACCGAAAAGGAAATTACCGGCGCACTTTCTTAGAGTTCCTGTACCCTCTCGGGGCTTGCCAGTCAGCTTTCTGTTTTGTATATCTCCGTACTCTGGAAAGGATTCACTGAATATGATTGCTATTTTAACTATTGTACATTTTGTTATCTGCGTTCTACTTGTTGCTGTCGTGCTGCTGCAGAAATCCAAAGGAGACGGGCTTTCCGGCGCTTTTGGCGGCGGCGGTGCTCTGACGGCTTCATTTGGAAACCGCGGTGCTGCAACCATGTTGTCAAAGGCAACATCGGTTTTTGCTGTGCTGTTTATGGCCACCTCATTTATTCTGGCGATATTCTAGTATCTGAAATCAGTGCCGGGGTGGTGGAATTGGCAGACACGCTAGGTTAAGGACCTAGTGGGCAATAGCCTGTACGGGTTCAAGTCCCGTCCCCGGTACCATTAGGGACGGAGGTAATTGGAAAATCCAATTACCTCCGTCCCTTTTTAGTTATGAGAGACACCTTAACACATTTCTTCCCCAGGTTGTTTCATGCCGCTGTTTTATCCATATTTAATATTCAATGAAAAAGAAGAAGTCAGGTATTTCAATCGGGTCATTACGTTTTCAGGTATGGAAGCAGCTGATACTTGCCATCCTGCTAATCACCGCAGTACTCTATCTGTACGACGGTTACAAGAGAACAAGAAGATCGGCCCTTGAAAGCTATTCCACACAGCAGATGATGTATGCCAACCAGATAGTCAACGATGTACATTTTAGATTCGAGCTTATCAGAAACGTTCTGGAACTCTGGAGCAGTTCAGGGGAGATTCTGTATATATCCGATGAAACGTTGTTCTGCATGGAAAGAATTCTTGCTGCCCACAGCAGTTACATATCCGGGGTCACCCGGATGGATGAAAATGGAATCATACGCGTAACAGTACCGTTTTACGAAGGTACTACGGGTGCTGACATATCCTATCAGGGACATATACAGCAATTGATGGAGTTTCATGGCGCAGTACTCAGCGATGCCTTCATGACGGTCCAGGGTTACTGGGCAATAGCATATCATGTTCCCTGTTTCGATAAAGAGCATTCTTTTCGGGGCTCTCTCGCTTTTCTTGTGCCCTTCCGCGAAATGTTTCGACAACTCTTTACCCAGCTTCTGCCGGAGAGCTGTACGATGCCACTGGTTCTGGACAGTGACGGCCTGATACTGTTCTCTCCGCATGAAGAGCACGAGGGAAGGCACTATTCAGAAGTCTTCCCGGCAGGCAGCGGTGAATTGGACGTGGCAGATGCGGCATTTACCGGCGTTACAGGTTATCTCCTGACGGATTTCAGCACCTACACGGAGAACGGGGATCAATCCGAGAGTATGCTTTCAACCATCGTTCCGTTCGATCTTCAGGATGTATCATGGTTCCTTATCCTTTCTACTCCTGAGTCTTCCGTCATGCGGACCATTTCCGGATTGAGCAATAGATGGCTCTGGGGTATGCTGGCCATAATACTGCTGGCGCTGCTTTACAGCACACTTAAAGTCAGAGTATGGATCACTTCGAAAGAAGAGAAGAAACGGGAAGACATCGCCCATCTTAAGAATGTTCTCATAAGAACTGTGAATCAGGCCCAGGAGATTATCGTTATTCTCGATAAAAGGGAAAAGGTGCTTTACGCCAACAGGGCGGCTGTAAAGATATCCGGTTTCGGCAAGGATTTCCTGAGAAGCAAGATATCAAAGATCCCGTTCCAGAGTATGGAACCGGGTATAAGTGAGATAAGGAATAAGGTTTTCCGGAATGGTACCTGGAAAGGCGTTTGCACTGCAGTGGGCGCTAAGAATCGTTTCTTGAAACTTGATTTGACCGTTTCCTCTGTTACTGACCTGGATGGAGCCATTACGAATTTTATAATCATCGCCAGGGATGTTACGGTGCAGATTGAAATGGAGCGGAGACTTTTCCAGCAGCAGAAAATGGAAGCCATCGGCCAGCTGGCTGGAGGAATAGCGCATGACTTCAATAATCTCCTTGTAGGAATACTCGGTTATGCCGAACTCCTGAAGAAGCACCACTCAGGAGTTGGTGATGTAGCAGAGGCTGCAGATGTTATCATTGCGGCTGTTCATCGGGGATCAGAGCTTACAAGACAGCTTCTCGGGTACGCGCGAATGGGCAAGCATCAGATCGACCGGATTGATATAGGTCAATGCGTGAGGAACGTGAATGATCTGCTGAAAAGGACTCTTGATCAGCGAATAAAGGTCGTACTCGATCTTGAAGAGGGGATATTTATAAAAGGTGATTCGTCCCAGATAGAGCAGGTTATCCTGAATCTCGCCGTAAATGCCAGGGATGCCATGCCGGAGGGCGGAGAGCTGAAGTTTTCACTCAAACTGGAAACAGTACCTGCGGAAATAATCGACGGGTATCGGGAAGGCAGCCCGGTGGAACTCGCCGTGCTGGAAACGACTGACACCGGGAGTGGTATTCCCATTGAGAACCACGACAAAATATTTGAACCGTTTTTCACTACTAAAGATGAAGAGGGAACGGGCATGGGGCTGGCAACGGTATATGGAATTGTCGCGAATCATGGCGGCTGGATTGATGTTGAAAGTCAGCCTGGCACTGGGGCAGTCTTTTCCGTTTACCTGCCACTGGATAAGACTTATGAAAAAGAGGAAAATGAAGGATCCATACTGCCTGAAAGAGCATCAGACGGACAGGGTCATACAGTTCTTGTTGTGGATGATGAATCCATTGTTGTAGCAACACTGACCGAACTCCTCTCGGAGGTCGGGTACAGGGTAATACCTGTTCCCAACGGTAAAAGAGCTGTTGAAGTGTTCTCTTCAGATCCTGATGGATTCGATGCGGTAGTTCTGGATCTATCCATGCCGGAAATGGACGGTAAGGAGTGCTATGAAAGGCTCCGTGATATTGATCCGGATGTTAAAGTTATCCTCATTACCGGATTCAGCAGAGATGGAAGGGTGCAGGAACTACTGGATATGGGCGTGAAGGGATTCCTTCAAAAACCATTCCGCCTGAAGAAACTGGCTGCGGCATTAACAGATCTAATAGAGTCATAACAATTATAACCTGTCTTGTATAAAGGTCTTCAGAATAATGAAACTGAAGAGAGAGGGCCGGGTAGATATGGATACCAACGACAGGGTGCTTGCCGAACAAGCCCTCAGAGAGAGCGAAGAACGATACAGGATGCTTGTAGAAGGATCCATGGATGCGATTTATCTTGAATCACTTGATGGAGAAATCCTTGACTGCAATAAAGCGGCCTGTGAAATGCTGGGTTACTGCAAAGATGAGCTTTTAGGGATATCTGTCACCGACCTTCTGCCGAAAGACAAACGATATCTGCTGCAGGAGATTGTTGATAAGCTTTTGTCCGATGGTGAATCTTTTGTTGAGGGTGAGAACCTCCGTAAGGATGGTACTATTGTTTCAATAGAATCCAGAGCTCGTGTGATTGATACTCCCACAGGAAAGCGGGTTGTGGTTTACGTTCGTGATATCACCAGAAGGAAACAGTCTGAAAAGAAACTGAGTGAAAGCGAGAGGCGCTTTCGTTCTTTTATGGACCAGCTTCCCGGCGCAGTATTCCTGAAGGATTCTGAAAGCAGGTATATCTACTTGAACCGCTTCATGAGGGAAGCGTTTGATGCCGATGAAAGCTGGATTGGCAGACCAACCTCTGAATGCTTCCCCATGGAAGAAGCACACTCGCTGATCCGGCATGACCGGGATGCTTTCGATAAGAACTACACTATCGATGTTCAGAGAGTCGTTGATTCGAGCGGGAAAGAACGTTTTTTTCAGATACACAAATTCAGGATCTCCAAGGGAGAGAGCGGAAACGACATGCTGGGGGGCATCGGTCTTGATATAACGGATCAACTTAATGCTGAGAAGGCAAGGATGAAACTTGAAGCGCAGATTCAGCATACCCAGAAGCTTGAAAGTCTTGGTGTTCTCGCAGGCGGTATAGCACACGATTTCAACAATATACTGATGGCCATACTCGGTTATGCTGACCTGGCACTTCTTGACACTGCCGCCGGCAGCCCGGCGGTATCCTCACTGCACGAGATCGAAAAGGCTACGCGGAATGCTGCTGATCTGACCAAGCAGATGCTTGCATATTCAGGAAAAGGGACATTCCAGATCATCAAGCTTGATCTGAACGAAATTATTCTGGAGATGACACACCTGCTCAATATTTCGATATCGAAGAATGCTGTTATCAAGTATAATCTGTACGATGGACTTCCATCCATTGAAGCTGACCCGTCTCAGATTAGACAGATCGTAATGAACCTGGTAACAAACGCATCCGACGCGATGGATAAGACAAGTGGTGTAATTTCAATAACGACCAACAATATGGAATGCGACAGTGAATATCTTTCCACCACTTTCATGAACGATCAGCTTCCGGATGGAAAATATGTATACCTGGAAGTGTCCGATACAGGCAGCGGCATGGACGAAGAAACCCTTATGAAGATCTTCGATCCCTTCTTCACCACCAAGTCTACCGGAAGGGGGCTGGGGCTTTCAGCGGTTCTGGGAATTATCCGCGGGCACAGGGGAACTGTAAAAGTGTACTCCGAACCGGGGAAGGGCACTTCATTTAAAATACTCATTCCATCAGTTGAGGGTGATCCCCAGCCGTTGAATGTATCTCATGAAAGCGAACAGGATAGTGTCCAGAGAGGGACGCTGCTTCTGGTAGACGACGAAGCATCCATTCGTGACATCGGGAAAACCATGCTTGAGAAGGCAGGTTATACAGTGATCACTTCCTCAGACGGAAGGGAGGCGCTTGATATTTTCAGGAAGAGACATAAAGAAATCGACTGTGTAATCCTTGATCTCACAATGCCGCATATGGATGGTGAAGAAACTTTCCGCGAAATGCGGAGGGTGCAGAATGATGTACGTGTAGTAATTTCCAGCGGCTACAACAGGCAGGATGTTACCCGGCGATTCATTGGTAAAGGGCTTGCAGGCTTTATACAGAAACCGTACAGGCTTTCGGAGCTTACAGCAAAGCTGAAAGAGGTTATCGATTGATCTTCGCAGCAACAGTATGTCATTTACTCGGGGGAGAGAACGGGTACAGAAGAACGGTCTTCTGAGGGTTCTCATTTTCGTATTTTTTCTTTAGATTATGTACGTTGCTGAACGTGGTTCTAAACTGCCCGGAAAAGGGCAAAAAGATCTCCTCTCATACGCATTCAAGCTGAGTGAATGAGGAGATTATCTTTCATTTAGAGAGGAGTCTCTGATGTCTGGTGGTAACTTCAATCCATTCAGGATGGCGCAGGAGCAGTTCGACAAAGTAGCTGACTACCTGGATCTTGATGAGGGTGCAAGGGGTTTACTTAGAAATCCCATGCGGGAGTATCATTTCAATATCCCTGTTCATATGGATGATGGCTCAGTTAAGGTGTTCAGGGGGTTCCGGTGCCAGCATAACGATGCCAGAGGACCGTGTAAGGGTGGAATAAGATTTCACCCCCAGGAGACTATTGATACTGTCAGGGCATTATCCATGTGGATGACCTGGAAATGTTCGGTTGTGGACATTCCTCTCGGCGGTGGAAAGGGAGGTGTCATCTGTGATCCTCATAACCTTTCCATGCGTGAGCAGGAGCTGATCTGCAGAGGCTGGATCCGTCAGCTTGCCCGGAATATAGGCCCCCTTCAGGACATTCCGGCTCCCGATGTAATGACAAGTCCCCAGCATATGCTCTGGATGATGGACGAATACGAAGCTATTGCGGGTGCTCAATATCCCGGTGTGATCACAGGTAAGCCGGTAGGCATGGGCGGAAGTCTCGGCAGAACGGAGGCTACTGGTTTTGGTCTGATCTTCACAGTGAGGGAAGCTCTCAAGCAGATGAATATCAGGCCTGGGGACACAACGGCAAGTTTTCAGGGATTCGGTAACGTTTCCCAGTACGCCATCAAGCTTTACAACCAGCTGGGGGGAACTGTGATCTGTGTATCTTCCTGGGACCAGGCTGACCAGAAGGCGTATGCATTCCGCAGGAAAGACGGAATAGATCTTGACGAACTCCTCTCTATCACCGACAAGTTCGGCGGTATAGATAAGCAGAAGGCAGTTGATCTCGGATACGAAATTCTCGACGGGGACTCGTGGATAGAACAGGACGTGGATATTCTTCTGCCGTGTGCCCTTGAGAACCAGATCAACGGAGAGACTGCCAGCAGGATAAGCAGCAGAGTGAAAATTATAGGTGAGGGAGCCAACGGGCCTACTACCCCCGAGGCGGACAAGATCATCGAAGAGAAAGGTATCTTCGATATACCCGATTTCCTCGCCAATGCCGGCGGGGTAACCTGCTCGTATTTCGAGCAGGTCCAGAACAACATGAATTACTACTGGACAAAGGATGAAGTACTGGGCAAACTTGATCAGAAGATGACTGAGGCATTTGTTGCCGTCAGTGAACTTGCCTCCAAGAACAATCTCTATATGCGTGACGCTGCCTACATAATAAGCGTCAGCAAGGTGGTTGAGGCCTGCAGGGCCAGAGGCTGGATATAGATTCCGTTCTGAGAAGAAGAAGGGCGCCTGTTTACATCAGGCGCCTTTTTTTTATTAATGGGTTAATATGGCAAATTGTTTGTTCTGCTCGGATCTGCATGGAAGAACCCGCCGGTACGGGGAACTGTTCCGGGTGATAAGGGAAGAGGAACCCGATGCGGTCTTTCTGGGAGGTGATCTGCTTCCCGGAGCTGTCCAGATCTTTTCAGCGAATTTTCCTCATAAAAATTTCGTTACCGATTACCTTGCGGGTGAACTTACACGAATCAGGGAGGATCAGGGAACAGCCTATCCGGAGATCTTCCTGATACTTGGAAATGATGATGGACGTTGCGAAGAAGCTGCGATTATTGACGCAGAGAAATGCGGACTGTGGCATTACGTCCATAACAGGAAGCTCAGCCTGGGCTCATTTCATATCTACGGTTACTCCTTTGTACCTCCATCACCTTTCAGGCTGAAGGACTGGGAGAAATATGATGTGTCCAGGTACGTTGATCCCGGGTGCATCCCTCCGGAGGATGGAATCCACACGGTGCCGGTATCGGATTATGAGATGCGCTATGGAACCATCAGTGATGACCTTGAGGTTCTTACGGATGGAGATGATCTTTCACGGTCAATAATGCTGTTCCATTCCCCGCCTTACAGGACGAATCTGGATCGGGCTGCACTGGACGGCAGGATGATCGACCATGCTCCGATGGATGTCCATGTGGGGAGTATCGCCATTCAAAGGTTCATTAAGAGGAAACAGCCTCTTATCACCCTTCACGGGCATATACATGAATCCTCCAGGATCACCGGTAGCTGGATGGACAGAGAAGGAGGGACATTCATGTTCAGTGCGGCTCACGACGGTCCCGAGCTTGCTCTTATCAGATTCGATCCGGATGATCCCGAGTCGGCAACAAGAGAACTGCTCTAACCCTTTATTTCCTTCATTGCAAGCGGGCGGGCGGGATCAGCTACTGAACCTATCTTGATAGCATAGGACTGTTTCTTCTTTATATCGCTGTCCGTAATGATGTGTACATCAAGAAGGTGTTCCGTTTTGAAACCGGTCCTGATGTAATTAATCTCACACAGACAGACATCCCAACCGTGGAGATATGATGCCAGCAGTTCACGGGTTCTATCGTCGCCGTTCGTATGGATCAGAAGGTCTATGTCACTGCATGGACCCGCAGTTGCGTTCTTGGTGCTTCCGAAGAGGTAGATGCCCTTGACACCGTATTTATCCGGATCGATCTCCGAAGCAAGGTTTTCAGCCATTCGCTGTCTCCACAGCCAGTGTTCATCAGGGTTGGAAACAGAGGTCAAGCGGGTATGCGGAAGCAGACCGGACTCTTCCTGACTGGAATCATCCTCTGACACAAGATATGCAATGGCCTCGCCTTCGTCCCCACTCATCGCAATTCTCAGAATCCTCCCTCCCGTACTTGCTTTCACATCGATAACCTTCACTACATGGCTCAGGTCGGTGCAGTCCGGAAGGAGTTGGCACAGAGCATTCTCACTCTCTTCAAAGAACTCTCTTCTGAAAATAACATTGCTGTCATCAGGATAAAGAGGCAGATAGCGTATGCCGGCTTCAACAAGATCCTGGAAGAAATGCGTTCCAAAGGAGAGATCCGGTACGTAGCTTCCCTTCCGAAAAGCCATTTCTATGAGGGCTGCAGTATTATTGATGTCGGAGTAGGTTACCTGTACGCCAAGCTTTATATCACCTCGGCTGCCCCATCTTCCCGGTCCCATAAGGACGAAGCTCTTCTTCGACAGGATACTGTTCAATCTGCCTACGGTTTTTCCGACAGCTACCAGATCCTTCATTTCCTTCAGGCTGTCATACTCCATGGGATCCACATAAACTATATGCGCTATCTCGCGGATGAATCCGTCCGAGATATACTTATCAGCTGTAAAGAGAATATCATCCGCTTCCGGCCGTTCGGTAAGGTGAACAGCTTCAGTCTGTTCCCAGGAGCTCTGAGCCCTGCATTGAAGCAGATACAGGTTTTCTCCATCGGCGGCGAACTCTATATCCACAGGGAAACCGCATTCCTTTTCCAGAAGAGCAAGGAGGTGTCTCATCGTTTTAAGAAAACCTGTTTTCGGACTAAGCAGTCCTTCAAAGGTTGGGATAACGTAATCATTCTCGAAATCCGTTAGCCTGCTGACCTGTCTGATCATTCCATCTTTGTGGGTAGAGAATATTCTTGCGACCTGAGGATATTGCGATCCATATTCCCGGATGATATCCTCCACCTTTACCGTTTCAATCCGTTCCTCTTCCAGGTTGATCACATCCATGAATTTAGGGGCATATCTTACTGTTTCGTCCACGCTTGTGTTTACCCTGAGTCCGGGCTGTCCAGGAGCTGCAAGTACAGGGAAATCATCACCCAGGCGGTCTACAGCACGTGTCCCGAGGCCTGGCACAAGTCTTATCAATCCATCTTTTGTCCTGATCCTTGCGGACCACCGGAATTCGTTCCTGCTGAAAGCGACCCCGCCATAAGCGGGGAAATAGTACTTCCCGACCTTTGTGCCGATCACCTGCTGGATCAGAATACCCATCTCCTCCTGGAAATCCAGCAGGTTCCGCTCGTTCCTGTACTCTATCGCATCGGGACCGAACATGGAGGCGTACACTTCGGCAATTGCGTCTATGAGGGCTTCCAACCGTTCTTTTTTTGTGCCCTTATTCGCGATAAACAGACTTTTGTATTTTCCACTGAAGGCTGCTTCTATACTATCTTCAAGGAGGCTTGAGCTTCGCACGATCAGAGGGTAATCACCGATCGAATCAAGTGTCATGGAGAGTCCCCGTGTCATCTCGGGGCTGAAAGCGCAATTCTTGAAGAGCTGGATCAGATTCGGGTACTCCAGCCTGATTTCACCAAGATAACGGTACCTGTATTCAAGGAGCTCTTCAAGGCGGTTGTGATGAACGAAATCGAGTATTCCGTCACTGCATACATACCATGTTAGAGGTGTTCTGATGACGGTCAGCAGAGGATCATCAGCACCTGCATTCTTGATTATCTTTTCAGCCATGAAGAGACCCGCACCCTTCCCTCCAAGCTGTCCGTGACTTCTGGCGGGAATGATCAGGGAATTCGTCAGTTCGTAGAAATCCTTGATTGAGATCAATTCCTTAAGACGGCTTATATAGTCAAGTCTTCTGCTCACCAGCCTTCTTATCAGGGATACCTTCAGAGCATTCAGAACCGGTTTCGAAAGGGTCGCTTCCTCAGTTACAATTCCCTTGTGGTCATCCATGGCCTGCAATATTTCGGGAAGAGAGCTGGCATGGTCATCCAGTACGTTTATCAGATGTTCTATCCTGTTCTCACCGATCCACCTTTGAAGCAGGCTAAGTATTTGCTCATCGCTCAAATCCCTTCCTGCGATAGAAAAGATTTCCTCGACAAGTTCGAAGCTGATATCGAACTGCTGTCTTGGGATCGGCCGGTTGATGCCCAGATGGTCAAGGTCAGCATCCTGAGTTGAGGTCTGGCCAGCAAATCTGTTCAGCAGAGCCGTGGCATCGGTTATCCCTATGAAGCTCATATAATTCAGAAGTCTTCTGGATAGCGTCTGGTAGAGTTTCCTGTCGGTAATGAGAAGCATATCCAGTATTGCTCTCCAGGATTCTGATCCGTTTCGCACTTCAGAACGATTGGTGTCATCCCCTTCGAACATCTGGGAAAGGCTGTCATGGAGAATTGTATGACTTATTCTTCTGGCCAGGGTTCTTATCAGCTTTTTCTCTTCTTCAAGGAATGCGCTGCCCTGTTCCAGTGCGGGCGCTTTATCGGGATAGGAAACAGATAATTTTCCAACGATACTATCGTTGATAACCAGATTTTCCGAGAGTTCAGGACCACCCTCACGGTAAGTACTTGATGTATACTCATTATTCCTGTAGACTATCCTGGCTTTGCAGTGCGTAGGGCTGTACCAGCCCTGAGGCATAGATTCCGCGACCGCCTGAAGTTTCTTCTCAAGGGGTATATCGCTCATCAGGATTTCATCAGCCATATACAGACAATTAAGTTCCTTTGCTCTCTCCCGGAGGGAGTTCACCAGTAGTTGAGAGTCAATTCCCTTTTCAGTCATTTGAGTACTGCCCCCAATCCTGTTCTGCCATCAATTTTTACTGTCACTCCCTCTTCTATTTTAAGACAGCGGACATGTTCTGTCTCATATATAACTTCACTTCCATCACTGATGATGTCCAGGTTTAGAGGACCGTCAAGCGGTTCGTTCACCGAAAGATAACCCACGCCGAAGCTGGAGAGATTGTGGAAAAAATGTGATCCCTGACTGAGTTCCACCCGCATTCTTGGTCCGGAGATCTCGATCATCGCTTCAGCGCTGGATATATGTCCCCAGGTTACAGGTATACCGAGCCATGGATCGGAGCTTCCCCAGCGGCCATAACCGATCAGCAGATACCCGTGGTTATCTTTTGAGAGCTTCCTGTTAATTCCCGCAATCTCCGTTGCGATCTGCCTGGTTTTTGATGTGCTGAAAGTTTCAGGTTTAACGTATACAACGTACTGTATTTCCTTTATGCCGTTGCCAAGAGCCCGGCGGGAGAAGGCCACAGTTCTCGCTCCCCGCATTTCAGCTTCCGATATGTCCACCTCCTCACTGAATGAGGCTATGGGCCTAACCTGAAGCAGTCCCAGCGATGCGTCTTCCGATTGTCCCGGTCCCGTGACAGCGAATTCAATTTCCACAGGTCCATCCGCTTCTTCCGAGCATAGTTCAAGAACAGCGCGAACAGCATCGTTGAGAGGGATGTTGCGATCATCAAGAACCGGCGCGAAGTTAACCACTTTGGGACCTTCTCTGCCGGTTCCGTGTACGAACCTGTCAGATTCAGGCAGATATGTTGATGCTACCAGTTTAAGCGTATCATCGTAGTCAGCGTCTGCAAGAGGGGATGATACCATGTACTCGGTTTCCGCAACTGGATCGTAAACAGTGATCTTTTCCATGTTTACCGCCCAGAACGTACTCTGGGTTCCTTTGAGCATATCTCCAGCTGAACCGAATGGTGGGGGCGCCTTGGGATTGGCGGGACTGTAGCTCCAGCAGAGCCCTCCGTCAACAATGCTTTTTCCAAGGCCAAGGGCCAGATTCACTACTCCATCGGAAGGATTCGCTTTTCCGAATGCATAGTAGTTGAACGAGCGCGCCACTCCGGATATCAAGGGGTAGAACCTGTTGCCGTATCTCCTTCCGACTACTTTCTGAAGGATTACCGCCATCGTCTCTTCTGAGGCGGAGCCGCCTATTCCTCTGTGAAATTCCCTGGAATCACTGAAGTATGTGCTGGCCCAGACAAGTTTAACAGCTTCTATCAGTTTTCTGAAGCGTATCTCGTCCGACGGCTGATTGTTCGGGATCATTTTTGTCTGATATATACCAGCCAGTGGAGATTTCAGATCATCCTCCAGGAGGCTCGAGGATCTGACCGCTACAGGTTCACGGGTTTTTCCAACGAACTTCCAGAGTTCACCTGTCAGCCTCGGAGACATCTCTCCCCTGATAAAAGCCATGGCAATTCTGTCATCCGGGTCATTACCTTCAGCATAGGATACGAGGTCGTTGCGTTGAACGAAATCCAGGAAGAACTCAGTAGTTATTACCGAAAACTCCGGAACGGAAACATGCATTGGAAATGATGCATTACTCCTGCGGTCGAGCAGGCTTTCTATCATGCTTACCAGACCGGATGCTTTCCCTCCGATCCTGCTGTCGCCGTAGAATTCCGCACCTGGAACTTTCTTCATTCCCGCTTTCCTTTCATGTTTGTTGCAGACAGACCGAAAGTATAACAGGGATCAGAGCGGGAAGGAAGGAAACCCCTTTTTTTAAGAAGTTATCGTATATTCATCTATACCATACTATCTTCAAGGCAGGGGTGATGGGGATACATATATGGAACAGAACCACCCCTTTGAATGTATATATTGTAACGAATACGATTATGGCAGGAATGTGAAGTCATTTAAAACGGTAGAAACCGATTCCATTGCTGATGTAAAGGGGGAAAATCCTTGATTGGACAGGTACTCGGTCTCGTTATTCGAGCCGATATTGTAACGAAACTGATTCTTATAGTCATTGCTGTTCTTTCTGTGGGATCCTGGGTCGTGGCCATTGCGAAGATCCGTGAATTCAAGACGATACTGGCTTCTTCGCGAACGTTCATGAATGCACTCAGAACAACCGGAAGGGCGCCGGGCGGGGATTTCTGGAGCAGAAGCAGTGAAGTTGGACCCCTTGCCAGAATGTACGCCGAGGCGGGCAGGTTCCTTCAGAGAAGGCTTGACAGGGGGGTTACTGAACCACTCTCATCCGAGGAAGTAGGCAGCCTGACAAGCGCCCTTGAACGTGAGGCCGGGGAAGACCTGGCTCAGCGTGAACGTAATATCGGGCTGCTCGCCACGGTAACAAGCGTTGCTCCCCTGCTGGGGCTGCTTGGGACCGTATGGGGAATACTCTCAAGTTTCATCGGCATGAAGGAACTTGGAGTAGCCGACCTCAGTGCGGTTGGAGCAGGTATCGCAGCTGCGCTTACAACCACCATCGCGGGACTTCTTGCCGCCATACCCGCAAATATCTTCCATAACTTTGTTGTGGGCAGGCTGAATTCGCTGGCGGGAGACATGGACAGATTTCTTTCAGAACTGGTTGATGTATGCAGGAGGGGAAGCCTGGAATGATCAAAACCAGGTACAAACAGTTCTCCAGTATCAATATTACCAACCTGGTGGATGTTACTCTTGTCCTTCTGGTGATATTCATGCTGACCTCCCCCGTTATGCAGAGGAGCGCAGACATTTCTCCACCGGAGTCCAATGAGGGGAGAGTTCTAAGCAATCTTGATCCCTCCGAGTCGCTTGTGGTCGAAATAGACGCGTACGGTAATCTATCCGTTTCTGGTGAAGCGGTTCTTATGGAGGATCTTTCTGCCCTGGCGGAGGCTGCTTACGCATTGGGCAGATCTGAAGCTTTCGTACGGGCTGACCGTGATGTAAGATATGAAGTGGTAGCCAATGCCCTTACAAGACTTGGCAGCGGGGGATACCTGAACATCGGGCTTATTCAGGAAAGCACGGGTAATAACAGTGAAATTCACTGATACAGAGGATCACGGCTCAAACAGATATTCGCCTCGCAGGCTTGATTACATTCTTGCCGGTGCAGGGCACCTTATCATTCTGGTTATCGGTCTGATCACTTTCTCAAGCAGTGCCCAGGCGCCCACTGGAGGCGATGATGCCGTAATGGTAACGATGATAACTGCAGCTTCCGCTGAAGAAGTCTCTCCAGCTGAGATAACCGTTCCCGTTGAGATTCCAGATGAAGCAACCAGCATTCAGGTTCCGCTCGAAGTGCCCGTTGAGGAGGAGGAGGTCATCGAGGAGCCGGAGATTGAGGAGCACCCCGAGAATCCCGTGGAAGAGAACCCTGAAGAGATCGAGCAGGAGGAGATTCCGGAGGAAATTCCGCATGAGATTCCAACGGAGGAGAATCCTGGTTCTGAGGAGGATTTTGTTTCCCTCAGCGGAGGGGGATCAGCGGGGGCTGGCGCTCCGGGACCGGGAACCTACGAATCCAGAGTGTTCAATGCCGTAAGAAGGGAATACAGGACATCAGTGGAACCTGAGCGATCCTACAGGATAATCCTGACCGTTGATACCGACGGCACTACTACTGTTGAAGTAATCAGGAAGAGCGGCACTTCCGCCTTTGACAGAGCTGTAGAGAACGCTCTGAGCATAGCTCAGATTCCTCCCATGCCTCCAGGACGCAGTATTCCCGCGGTGATAAACATTGAATTCATAGGACCGGAGTAAATTGAAAATGTCATACATAGTAATTCTCCTGATTTTTATTACGGCAGCCTCATCCGCGGACAGTTTTATCCCCATGTCACCAGTAAGCGCGGAGTGTATTCCCATTTCAGTAAGCGTTGAAGGAGACAGAGATCTCGTTGATATTGCATTGAATCAGCTTATTGAGGATATCGACTTCTCGGGATTGCTGGTAACCTCTGATGAAGGGTATGCCGAAGCAGCCATCGAAGTGACACGCTCCCTCAGCGGAGTTGAGCTTCGTGCGGAGGTTATATCCGGAGGAGAACCCCTTCTTGCAAGAAACTATTCGGGAGAGAATATCTATTCGCTGGTTCATGCCTTTGCGGATGACCTTGTATATGACCTGACAGGCGAGGAAGGCATCGCCTCCACCTGGATAGCCTATGTAACAAGAACTTCATCAGGCTACGCCCTTGGTGTGAAATCGCAGGATCCAAGGAGCACCAGGACAGTGATGTCCGATGAAGATGTTATAACCACACCGGCCTGGTCTCCCGATGGCGATAAAATAGTATTTACGTCGTTCCGGTCGGGTAATGCCGACCTCTGGTGTTATAGCTTTTCAGAATCCTCGGCGGAGAAGATACTCAGTTTGCCGGGTCTGAATTCTTCTCCGGCATGGAGTCCCGGCGGTGATGCTATAGCCCTGACACTTTCAATAAACAGGAATATTGACATTTATCTTCTTGATCCTGCTACCTATGAAAAGACCCGTCTGACGCTCAGAGGATCAATTGAGACATCGGCAAGTTTCTCTCCGACCGGCAGGCAGATAGTATTCACAAGTGACAGGATAGGCTACCCTCAACTCTATATAATGGACAGCTCCGGAGGCACTGCCATCAGGGCTACGAATTCTCACGGTTATTGCGACAGCCCCGCATGGTCACCTGACGGCAGCATGATTGCGTATACCGCCCAGACCGGAAGGGATTTTCATATATTTGTCATGGACGCGGACGGCTCCAATATCCGCCAGGTCACTTTCCAGGGATCCCTTAACGAAGATCCTGTTTGGGGGCCTACGGGAAGACATCTCGCTTTCAGCAGCGATAGAGATGGAGAGAGAGCCGTATATATTCTAGAGCTCAATGGACTTACAATAAGAAAACTGTCCGATAGAGGTTGCAGCTACTGCCCCACCTGGTCACCTCTTGGATTCAGATGATCAAAGTTAACATCCAGAAAAGGCGGGAGAGAACTGTGAAAACTAAACTTATGACGATACTGGCCTCTTCGATACTGATCGCCGCTCTGATATCCGTGTCCGGATGCAGGCCTGATGACACAATACCTGACGGTCATGACTCGACCACTGTCGTTGTTATTGACCAGTTCCCTGATACTCTTGTCGGCGTCTGGGAGACGGATACCCTCTCAATGTCCACCGATATGCTTCTTATTCATCAGGAGCATCTGGAGGATATCTTTTTCGATTATGACAGCGATGCTCTTTCCGGAGATGCTCTGAGAATCCTTATGGAAGATGCTTCATACATTATGGAGACTGACGGTTTCAGGGTTCTTCTGGAAGGTCACTGCGACGAAAGGGGTACGATAGACTATAACCTTGCTCTGGGGGAGAACAGAGCCCTTGCAGTGTACAACTACCTCGTAAACTACGGAGTTGATACCGATCGCCTGGAATACGTAAGCTACGGCAAGGAGAGACCTTTTGATCCCGCCCATACCGAGCAGGCATGGGGACATAACAGAAGGGCCCACTTCCGCGTTCTTCCAGGGAACTGATCATGATGCGTTTAGTTATTGCGTCAGTATCGGTTCTGCTGCTCTCTACAGGCTGTTTCGGTTTCTGGGTACATACACCTGCAGAGATAGAGGATATCAATGCCGATCAGCAGAAGATGCAGGATGAGATAGCCGCGCTCACAGGGGCTGTTGAAGACAATGAGGTGCTTCTGAGAGGTCTTCAGGCTCAATCGGGAACCAGAACAGCGGATCTTGTTGATCGCCTCTCCGCACTTGCCGATGAACTTGATCTCGCACTGATGAGGCTTGGCTCCGGTCCCGCTGTCACAGTCCAGGATACCTCTTCCGGACCCGATGCGCAGCTTCTATACAATGAGGCGTACAGGCAGTTCCAGCAGGGGAGTTTTGAGATCTCAGCTGAGGGTTTTATGGAACTCCATGACAGATATCCGGCATCCTCGCTTGCGGACGATGCTCTTTACTACATGGCGATCTGCTGGGAAGAGGCCGGACAATCGCACCGGGCGATTGAGGATCTGGTTGCTCTATACTACATGTACCCCGATTCGGAATGGGCACCCGGAGCTGTTTTCAGAGCAGCCGACATATACAGTCTCCATGGAGCCCCCGGGGAGAGGGACAGACTTTTCGACCTTCTGCTGCTTCGGTATCCCCGCAGCGATGAAGCAGCCCTTGTGAGGGAACTGTATCCGGAGTAGAAGCGGAATGGCAGGTAATTAAGAGCCTCTGGCGCCCCTTGTGATTATTCTTGGAAGCTTTGACGTAAAAACCATGTCAAGTCATATTCGAGCCTTACGCACATCAATGTCGTTGCGGGAGTGGCGGAATTGGCAGACGCGCCAGATTTAGGATCTGGTAAGCTTGACTTGTGGGGGTTCAAATCCCCCCTCTCGCACCATAACCCGGGAGTGTTTCAGATAATGTTTCATTATCGGACAGGCTCCTGAAAAACAGGGAAGATTATTAATGTTTGATATCATCAAGTCGGAAGACAATAGAAGGACAGTTCTCTTCACCGAGTCGGCTGAAAATATAAGCGGACTGTTCAGCAGAATTCGAAGGCAGATCTCCAAAGATCTTTCAATGCCCGGGTTCAGACCGGGGAAGGTTCCAAGGTCGATTATCGACAAACAGTACGGAAACATCATTCAGGCTGAAGTTGCGGACAGCGTAAGACAGCGTTTTACTTCAGAACTTCTCGAGAAAGAGGATTGGATACTTGATGACAAGGACCCAGAAGGTGAGATAGAACTGCCGGTAGATGGTAATGCTTACAGTTTTGAAATGACGTTTTCTCTTTTCGAAACACCGGCACCGGAAGGTATAGATGGCATAAAAATAGAGATACCTTCCCTCGACCTGGATGACGCTGTTGAGGAGACGATTGAATCATTCCGCGAGAAAATGATCAGCTTCGACACTGTAGACAGACCATCAGAGGATGGAGATCTTGTTCTGCTGGAAGCCTGTCCCGCTGGAAATACAGAAGAAACACAGAAATTCAACGTTAGAATTGGAGAATCGCAGATCGGCACCGGTTTTGATGAACTGGTTACAGGGGTAGTCCCCGATTTTGAATTCTCGGCAAGGATGGACCGAGATGTTTCCGATGAAGATCAGCCGCCTGTGCACAGGTTCCAGGTTACCGGGGTCAAGTGTCCTGTTCTCCCGGACATTGATGATGAATTCGCCGAGAAGGCTGCCGGCGTTAAGAATCTGGAGGAACTCAGAAGTAAGATCGAGGAGAGTGTCAGAGCCCGTTACGACCAGGAGATCGATTATCTCAAGGAAAGGTCTGTTATTGACAGCATCCTTGCAAGCAACCCCTTTACACCGCCCGAGTATATGGTCGGGAATCTTTCTCAGGATTACATAAAAAGACTGGGGGAAGATGCTCCGGGAGAGGAAACAGAAACAGCTGCAAAAGAGCTTGCGCTGAACAAGGTGCGTGAATTTCTCATTCTGCGGGCCGTAGCTGAAAAAGAGAAGATAGATATAAGTGACGATCTTGTAGCGAAAGAAACCAGCTCCGAAGAATCGGAATCATCTGTCCGTGACAGATTGAGGACCAGAAAAGCTATGGAACTTATTCTGGAACGTGCTGATATTACTGAAAAGGAACCAAAGAAAAACGATGAGACTGAAGCTTATGAGGAAGACAGGCCGGATTCGTCATGGCGCTGGATACGGGTTGAAGATGCAGAACCGGAAACCTGTGACGAAACAGCCGGGAAGGAAAAATCCTGATGTCATCAATAGTACCATTTGTTGTAGAGCGGGAAGGGAACAGAGAAAGATCCTATGATATCTATTCCCGTCTCCTGAAAGAACGTATCATATTCGTCGGCGATTCCCTCACCAACCAGTCCGCGAGCCTGATTGTAGCGCAGCTCCTGTTTCTGGAGGGAGAGGATTCCAAGAAAGATATCAATATGTACATAAGCAGCCCCGGAGGTCTTGTCTCCTCAGGGCTTGCAATATACGATACGATGCAGTTCATAAAACCACCAATGGCAACGTTCTGTATGGGCACTGCAGCAAGTATGGCTGCCGTTCTCCTGGCTGCTGGAGCGGAGGGCAAGCGGAACATTCTTCCGCATGCCAGAGTTATGATACACCAGCCCATGGGCGGAGCTCAGGGGCAGGCCAGTGATATAGAGATACAGGCCAGGGAGATCCTCAAACTCAGGGAGAAACTGAATATCATTCTCTCTGAGCACACAGGACAACCTCTTGAGAGAATATCACAGGATTCGGACAGGAATTTCTGGATGGATGCTCAGGAAGCAGTTGATTACGGTATTGTGGACAACGTGCTTATATCCAGAAACTGACGGAGTAAAGCATGGCAAAAGAAAAAAAATGCTCGTTTTGCGGAAGGCCTATCGGCGAGGTTAAACAGCTGATTCAGGGTCCCGGAGTGCATATCTGCGATGAGTGCATAAGGTACTGCGGGGAGCTTGTTGATCTTGAAGATGATAATCAGCTCGAAATCCCTGAACTGGTGCAGGAAGAGCTTCCGATACCATCGAAGATCAAAGCTCAGCTGGATGAGTACGTTGTTGGTCAGGAACAGGCTAAAAAAGTACTTTCGGTAGCTGTTTACAATCACTACAAAAGGCTCAGGACCATCAGGGAATCCCCCGAAATTGAACTTGAGAAGAGCAACATTCTTCTAATGGGACCTACCGGCGTTGGAAAGACTCTCCTTGCAAGGACACTTGCCAGAATTCTGGATGTTCCGTTCGCCATTGCTGACGCAACAACCCTTACCGAAGCGGGATACGTTGGAGAAGATGTTGAGAATATTCTACTGCGCCTCCTTCAGGTGACCGATATGGATGTGGCAACCGCGCAGCAGGGCATCATCTACATTGACGAGATCGACAAGATCTCCAGGAAGTCCGAGAACCCATCCATTACGAGGGATGTGTCGGGTGAAGGTGTACAGCAGGCCCTCCTTAAGATAGTGGAGGGTACCGTTGCCAGCGTACCGCCGCAGGGGGGAAGAAAGCACCCCTATCAGGATAATATTCTGATCGATACCAGCAATATCCTGTTTATCTGCGGGGGCGCGTTCAATGAACTTGAGAAGATAGTTGACAAGCGTCTCAGAAAAAGTTCCATAGGTTTCAACAGCACTCTTGATCCGCTGCACCCCACGGAAACCAACTTACTTGCGCAAGTGGAATCCCATGATCTTGTTAAGTACGGTCTTATACCGGAACTTGTTGGAAGGCTGCCTGTACTGGTGGTACTGGATGACCTGGATATTGAAGATCTTACAAAAGTGCTGACACAACCGAAGAATGCCCTTGTACGCCAGTACCAGTACCTCATTGAACTTGAGGGAGTTGAGCTGGAGTTTTCTGCGGGGGCTCTTGAAGCGGTGGCAGAGAAAGCCAAACAGGCTGGAAGTGGAGCGAGAGGACTCAGGTCCGTGCTTGAGGGAATCCTTCTGAATCCTATGTACGAACTGCCGGGCCTCCGGAACGCTAGAAAACTTGTGATCTCACCGGAAGTTGTCAGAGGGGAAGCGCCGCCGAAGATCGTCAAGACCAGGAAGAAGAAAGAATCCGGGAAAGCCGGCTGAAATGTCTTCCCTCGATGTTAAGTTTTTAAGAAGCTGTCCGGGGCCTGAACACCTCCCATCGGACGGCCTCCCGGAGATCTGCTTCGCCGGCAGGTCTAATGTGGGAAAATCATCTCTCCTGAACAGGCTCAGCGGGGATCATTCTGTTGCCAGGACAAGTTCGAGACCAGGATGTACGCAGTTTCTTAACCTCTACTCCGTATCGGGCAGTTATTACATTGTTGATCTTCCCGGTTACGGGTATGCACGTGCTCCACGGAAGAACCGTAGTGAATGGACGGGATGGATTGCTTCATATCTGATGGACAGAGTTGAGCTCAGAGGTGTAGTGCTCCTTATCGATGCACGGCATCCCTGCCTGCCCAACGATATGGAGATGGTGGAATTTCTCAAGGAGAGAGGCAGACCCTATATCATCGCTCTGACGAAATCAGACAAGCTCAAACGAGGAAAACTTGCGTCGGCCGCTGCAAAAGCACAGGCTATGGGACCGGTTATACCAGTTTCATCGATCACCGGTTCTGGTATAAGGGAACTAAAAAAATGGATCTATCAGGCGGTGGACTAGTATTCTGAATCAGTTCATGGAAGGAATTGCATGCCAGCAACTATAGTAATAGGGCTTCAATGGGGCGATGAGGGCAAGGGGAAGATGGTGGATCATCTTGCTGAAAACGTCGATGCCGTTGCCCGCTTTTCCGGAGGAGCCAATGCAGGGCACACTGTTGAGGTTGACGGGCGCAGGATCGCGCTGCACCAGCTTCCAAGCGGATTGCTGCGGCCTGATGTACTCGGCATCATAGGATCCGCCTGCGTTCTCGACCCGGTTGCTCTCACAGAGGAAATCGAATCAATTGAGAAAGAGGGATTTTCCATTGCTGACAGGCTTACGATATCCGGAAAGGTGCATCTTGTTCATCCGGCAGGCAGGTATATTGAGAATATCAATGAGATCAGGCTTGGAAAAGCTGCGGTCGGAACAACGGGGCGTGGAATAGGCCCCACCTATGTGCGTAAATTCATGAGGAAAGGAATCAGGCTTGAAGATGCAGCTGTACCTGAGATATTCCTCGAAAAGTCTGCTGTCATTACGGATGACTGCATAGAGCAGCTTGCGCTTTCGGCAGAACTCGCCGGATCTCTCAGGGAAGAGGTAGATCTGTTCAACCGTGAGTCCATCAGGCTTGTTGATAACGCAATGGATGTATCGATGGTGATTTCCAGAATTCTGACATCCGAAGGCTCGATTCTTGCCGAGGGAGCACAGGGGTCTCTTCTTGATCCTGATCACGGAACATATCCATTCGTTACATGCGGTTCCTGCGTTTCTGGTGCGGCCTGTGTCAGTCTCGGCATTGGCCCTGTGATGATAGATGAAGTGGTTGGTGTTGTGAAAGCCTACAGTACCAGAGTAGGGAACGGCCCCTTTCCCACAGAGTTGACCGGTTCCCTCGGGGAGAGGATAAGGGAGCAGGGCAATGAATACGGAGCCACAACCGGAAGACCCCGCAGGTGCGGATGGTTCGATGCCGTTCTGGCAAACTACACCGCCAGACTGAACGGGTGTACCTGGACAACGATTACTCTTCTTGATGTTCTAAGCGGTATTCCGGAACTTAAAATCTGCAAGAAGTACGAACTTGATCCGGAGATCGACCGTGCGCTCTTTGAAACAGGCGTAAGACTGGGGAAACACATTCCAGTATATGAAACCCTGCCTGGCTGGGAGGAGGATATCAGGGGAGAACGGGAATGGGACGCACTGCCGGAAAATGCCAGGAATTACGTTCTGTTCATTGAAAAACTTACTGGTGTGCAGGTTAAAGCCATCTCAACAGGACCTGCCAGAGAGGATCTGATCTGGAGAAAGTAACTCCGGTGCTTGAACTCTTCGATACGCATTGCCACCTCTCTGATGAGCGGTTTTGCGATGATCTCGACAGGGTGCTTGTATCTGCGGCAGAATCAGGTGTGACCGGATTTCTGGTTCCCGGCATATCACTGGAGAGCAGCCGGAAGGCCGCTTTCCTTTCAGAAACCCGAACCGGCGTATACGCTGCTGCGGGAATTCATCCGAACGAATTCGATCCGGAATTTCCAGACAATTACGCCGATATAGCAGAAATACTGCTCCGTCCCCGTGTGATTGCTGTTGGGGAAACCGGGCTGGATCTCTACCGTCCAAGGGCTTCTACTGAGCTTCAGATCAAGATGTTCAGCAAGCATATCAGACTTGCCGAATCATTAGGATTAACACTTGTAGTTCACTCCAGAAATGCTGAAAGGGAGGTTCTTGATATTCTCGGGAATGATGTTGCCGTCCCGGTTATAATGCACTGCTATACCGGACCTTCTGATGTTGCACTGGAGGCTGTTCAAAGGGGATATTACATCGGGTTCGCGGGTCCTTTGACTTTCAGGAAGAACAACCGGTTAAGAGATCTTGCCGGATCGCTTCCGCATGACAGGATCCTGATCGAAACTGATGCTCCCTATCTCTCTCCAGAGCCTCTCCGGGGCAGACGGAACGAACCTTCCAATGTTAAGTACATGGCCGATGCCGTTTCAGAACTATGGGACAGAGATCCGACGCTGACCGCAGAAACACTTATGACTAATTCCCTGAAGGCTCTGCAGCTTGGACCATTTCAAAGAACAGACCTTGTATATTTGCTGTATGGGAATATTTATATGAACATCACAGGCAGATGTTCAAATAGATGCAGATTCTGTATTAAGGATAGAGCAGACGGTATCGGAGGTTACTACCTTGCGCACCATGGGGAACCCCTCGAGGGGAGACTTGAATCCATTATTGAAACACTTACGCCCCGTATGGAAAAAGAGCTTGTTTTCTGCGGATACGGTGAACCGACCATGAGGCCTGAACTTCTAAGGAGGCTTGCATGCAGAGCTGCAGGCAGGGGATTTTCCGTAAGGCTTAACACAAACGGGACCTGTTTATCGTGGCTTTCCCATGAAGAAACAGTTTCGCTTCTTGAACCATTTGATACTGTAAGCATCAGCCTGAACGCCTCCTGCGCAGAGGAATACAATACTATCTGCCGTCCTGCGGACTCCAATGCATGGGACAGATTGATGGAATTCATCGAATTGGCGGGAAGGCTTGCTTCCGTCAGCCTTACTGCTGTAAGATATTCGGGTGTTGAAATAGAATCGGTAGAGAAACTGGCGAAGAACCTGAGTTTGCCGCTTCGGATAAGAGGATAATGCTGACAACAGATTTGAAGAGGTATTTGAGTAGAACCGGATTCTATCCTAACAGGAATCTAGGGCAGAACTTCCTCGTAAACGATTCCATAGCATCCAGAATTGCTGCTGAAATACCCGATCAGGGCAGTGTTCTGGAGATAGGGCCTGGATTCGGTTCCCTGACCGAGAAGCTTCTTCCTCGAACCGAATCACTGTCTGCAGTTGAGATATCAGGCAGAATGGCCTCATTCCTCCAGAGGAGGTTCAGCGATGAACGGCTGTTCGTTATCCGGGGCGATTTTCTCAAGGTGGATCCATCGGAATTGCCCGGTTATCCATTCGTAACTATTGTCGGCAATCTTCCTTATTACATTTCCTCTCCAATCATTTTCAGAATGATCGAAGAGAGTTTCAGACATGTTCAGAAAGCTGTTATTATGCTGCAGAGGGAGGTTGCCATTAGATTATCAACCCTTGACGGCGGCAGGGATTACGGTAGGCTTTCTCTTCAGATCTGGCCGATATTCTCTGTAGAGAACCTTATCGATGTTTCTGCGGAGGATTTTTATCCTGTTCCAAGAGTTCTCTCCAGGGTAGTTGTTCTCAATCGCAGAAGCAAACCCCTGATTCCCGAAGAGCTTTATGGTAGATTCAGAAGAATTGTTAAAGTTTCGTTCGCAATGAGGAGGAAAACAATTATCAACAACCTTAAACCGTTTCTGGGGAAAGATGAGGCTCTGAAGCTCCTGGAGATATCCGATATCAATCCCTCATTAAGAGCAGAGCAGCTTCCTCCTGACCGTTTCGTTAAGATGGCGGAGGCTTTGCCGTGAAAAGATCACTGATGCTTCTTGCATTTATGTTCGTCAGCCTCGGCGCTGTTACCATCGGTTACGATATCTCGCTTGATCAGGTCAAGGATAAGATCAGCCTGATGAATTCCCTCTCTCTCTATCAACAGCTGACATCAAGGGTATCTCTGAACGCGAATGCCTCTTTCAACGCTGAGAAGAACGATGATCTGCACAGATTCATTGATGCGAGGAACGGTACTGCCAGCCTGACATTCACGCCTTTCCGCGGGATTGAACTTGGCGTCAATCTCGCCAGAAGCATCAGCTCCGAGGAGAAGAACGATGAACTGATCAGGGATCGGCTCAGCAACACTACTTCGGGGCAGATCCGGTATACACCTGCATCCTGGCTTTCCGTTAATATCGGATTGGGAGCACACTTCATAGATTACATGAACCCTTCTGGAGACAGCACCATAACAGGCCATGACGAGGGTGGCGTCACGAACGTTGATATCTCAATGAACAGAACGGTTTTCCCGGGAATGAGCGGGAGTGTTACCCTGGGTGAGCACAGAACACTTGGATATCAGAAGGATACCGGAAGCGATAATCTGTCTTTGAGGATGAGCTACGATTTCCCCCGGGGTTTCGGAGGCGGAGGTCTTAGTGCCCAGGTCAGGGCGATGAAGCTTTTTACAACGTACAATGATTCCAACAGAACACAGAGACAGGACGACTGGTCCAGCAGCCTGTCACTGGTGGTTCCCACACCCTATGACAGGTTTTCCATGGAGATATCAACCTCCTGGGATTTTTCTGACAGATTCTACGAATACGATGATCCCGATTCCGTGGGCGGCGGCGGAGACGTGCTGGACAGGGAGCAGAGATACCGGACCATATCATCCTCCCTCAGATACCAGATAATTGATAATCTGAGCTTGAACATGACCCTCTCCCGAGCCATCGACCGCGTAGATCAGAAGAGAACCGCAACAGGTGTATCAACTTTGTTCAATACCTATTACGTTGATGATGACAGATTGTTCAGATCCAGTCTCGACTACTCTCCCGGGTCAAGCAAAGTTTCGTTTTACAGGACAATTCAGCTTTTGAAACGTGATACTTACGGAACATGGACGGATGTATGGGGTATCGAACATAGAGATAATTACGATTATGATCAGCTCAGGGAGGTTCTGTCCCTCAGCGCTGAGATACCCCTCGGCAATCGAACCGTACTTAAAATGATCCTTCAGGGTCAGATCAGGGAAATTATTTACATAATGTCCGAGCAGTCAGGCAACAGTAAGAGGTCTTCCACCTATAGTATTGAGCCCAGTTTCAGTTACAATGCCGGAAGCGACTGGAACCTTCAGCAATCGGTTCAGCTCAGCGCCGACTACACGACATTCCTCTTTCCGGAATGCTCAACAGCAGGGTCGGATCTGCTCTTTCGAAGGATAACTGCTAATAGTTCTTTCCAGAGGGTCTCACAGGACAGCACAACGCTGGGTCTGAATCATATCTTCCGTTTTCAGGATCAGGGCAGTTATGAAAACTCCGTTTTCCAGAGATCCGAGGAAGTAATCGGCAATACCATCAAGATCAACCTTGGATTTCATGTAGGCAATGGTATAGGTCTTACTCCAAGCTACGCCTGGGAGTATCAGAAGAGGAATTTTCTTTCTCAGAGTGTACCTTCCCGTATCGAGCACATACACCACGTAGGTCTGCGTACAAGAATGACCCTGAACGATGGAACCCTCTCTCTCAATGTAACCCGTTCCTTTTATTCAAGAGATGACCGGCAAAGTTACTGGAAGGCTACCGTCGGTCTTAATTACCAGTTCTAGGAGGCTGTATGAGAAAGCGCTTCGTCTTCGTTCAGAGTATCCTGGCACTTTCAGTTCTACTCTCATGCTCTTTCTTCGAGCCTCGGGATCCGGCTGATCCTGATCCGGGTGGAGGCATTCCATGGCAGCAGCCGTACGCCCCCGCAACTGTTGTTATCAACCTGGAAAACGCAATGGAAGGAAGATCCATTGCCATGACCATGGCATGCTGCGATTCGTCCTATATGTTTATTGCCGACGGGACGGATATAGCAGAATTCAGCGCCTTGAATTTCAGTGACTGGGATTACGAGGTTGAACAGAATACCATGATGAACCTTTACTACGCGGTTCAGGATTCATTACTTCCCGATGACAGTCTTATTTCTGTTACTATGAACACCATATCATCTCTGCCTGACCCTGTTGCGCCCGTGGATTCAGCTGTGATCTATCGTGACTACGAGATCATCGCTGCGGGAATTGAATACTGCGGATGGGACAAACCCGCCAAAGGACGAGTCATGTTTATCATGGTGGAAGACGATTACGGGCTATGGTCAATGAAACGCTGGTACGATAACAGATCGTTCCCTCACATTCCTGAATTCTCTACCTGGGGAGTCGTCAAAGCAGCAGTCAGATAGTTTTGATAACGCTGTGATAAATCCAGGACAGGTGATACTTGCAGGGAAGGTTAAGGTTTTTCAGGATGCAGGAGCATCGGTAACAACCGATACACTTCTTCTGGCTTCCTCTCTCCGCGCTGTACCAGGCTCGGTTATAGTAGATCTTGGCTGCGGCAGCGGAGGGGCATCCCTGTACTCCTCATCCTTAAATCC
The DNA here is from genome assembly GCA_030592645.1 of Candidatus Fermentibacterota bacterium. Taxonomy (GTDB): domain Bacteria; phylum Fermentibacterota; class Fermentibacteria; order Fermentibacterales; family JCC-6; genus Aegiribacteria. Next base: position 61,774 of record JAUVIR010000006.1, read on the forward strand.
CGGCTGCAGATGGATCGGAGTGGATATCAGGTACGATCCACTGAAGCTCATGAAAGTTTCAAGAGATCTGCAAAGTACTCCAGTGGATATCTCCGCGGTATGCTGCAGTCTTGAAACGGTACCTCTTGCTTTTTCGGAGGGTATTGCGGATGCAGTTATTACGAATCCTCCCTACGGCAGGACCGGATCGGTAAGAAGAAGTCCCCATGCAGAAAGAGACAGGTCGAGGAGCGGATCTGGATTACTTCTGTATCAGTTCATAAGGGGAGCCGCTCACCTCCTGGTGCCCGGGGGGGATTTCCTGATCATCAACAAACCTTCTTTGCTTGCTGAGATTTTACTTGGCTGCAGGGCTTTCGGGATAAACCCGGTTGCGATACAACCCGTTGGTTCCCCTGACAAGCCTGCTGAGCTCATTTTATTGCATGGCAGAAAAGGCTCCCGTGAAGATCTGAAGATACCTCCGCAGTCCGAACCTGAGCCTCTGATAAGATCAGCGCAGTAATGTTGACATTATCCGGTATCCTTATCAAAGAAGCCTGATGCGGAGTTTCGTATGACTATCAGCTGACCATCACATTGAGCGGGGATATTTCTGTCGGTATCCTTGAATTTATATGAGGAAACTGAGAAAATGAGAACTGAAAAGTCATTTTGCTGTTGATTCGGATGCGCTTGAAATCAAGTTTCCTTACGTTAATAACATGTCTCCCACTCAATTGGACATAATCCTGTACGGGGTGCTGCTACGATGGCTCAGGCATAATGAGATGGAGTAGACAGTACATTAACTACTGGTGAGGTCTGTAGGCTGCACAGACCTGCCTAAGGGATTACTATGGTTAAGACTTTGTCTCTTAATATCCAGACTCCTGTTTGAAATAGTCAATATTCACACATAATTACTATTACAGAAAGCCTTGACATCGTTGTAGATGGCATATAGAGATAGAAATATTCAAAACAAATATCTTTTCCATTGGAGGGGTCATGAATAAGGTATTGAGTGTCTTTATACTGTTTACAATACTCGGGAGTGCATCAGCAAAGATCAGCTTCTCACCAATCGCCAGTCTCAGTGACATTTCTATAGATACAATATTTGTTGAGGGAATTGAATATCATCAGATTACTATAGATGGTTTTCACTTTCCAATGGATGGTGTACAAAATCCAGGAGCACCCTCAATCCCTTTCTCAGCACCTTCATTTCTACTTCATCCTAACCTTCAAATCGATACCGTAACAGTATTATCATCAACCTGGGAACCCCTTCCAGGCAAATACTATCTTTATCCCGCACAGACAGGGATTTTGAGTGATACAACATTTGTTCTCCCCGATTCAACCATTTACAACTCATCTAATCCATTTCCCGATCAACCAGTTGAGATTATCAGGCAGGGTTCAGCCATGGGTTACTCAGTTGTTACATTGTCAGGAACCCCTATCAGGTATATCCCAGCAGACAGCACTCTGGAGGTTCTGACTAAAGTTACTCTCCACATAGAGCAGGGTCCTTCAGAAATAGAACGTATCTTCCCCAATCGTGAAA
>JAUVIR010000012.1 GCA_030592645.1 Candidatus Fermentibacterota bacterium
AGGGTCTTGCCCTTCCTGAGCCTTCTGTCCTCGCGGATCCTGTCGAAAACAACTATTGTGTCGTTGATGGAATAACCCACGATCGTCAGGATGGCGGCGATGATGGTCAGTGATATATCAAGCCTGATAAGCGCCAGAAGGCCTATGGTGATTATCGTGTCGTGGGCAAGCGCGATAACTGCGGCTACGCCCCACTTGAACTGGAAACGGTACCATACGTAGAAGATAATGAAGATCATGGCCATGAAGATGGCATTGAGAGCCTTTGACTTGAGCTCTTCCCCTACCCTCGGGCCGATCTGTTTGATGAAGGAAAGCCCCTCGGAATCGGCTTCCAGCTCCATCGGAACGCATCCGTTCTCCTGCAGGGAAGTATAAACGAAATCCTTGTCTGTTTCTGAAGTCCTGACAACGAAAGCGGCGGCTCCATCTCCCTCGTAATCCATCAGCTTCTGTATCTGAACATCCTGAAGACCATTGTTTTCCAGGGCTTCCTGCAGCTCCGAGGTACTGGTGGCGGTGTAGCTTACCACATTCGTCTCAAGGCCGCCGGTGAAATCAATTGACAGATCAAGGCCCCCGTTGATGAAGAAGGCGCCAACCCCTACCAGAATAACCACGGCGGAGATTATGTATGTCTTCTTCCGCATTTCCACAAAGGAGAAATGCCTGTCTCCCAGAAGGGACCATTTCCCGAAACTGAGATCCTTCTTCTTCTTACTCTTCAGAAGGAGTTCAATAAAGGCCCGCGAGAAGACGAGGGAACAGAACATACTGGCAAGAATACCTATTGAGAGGGTAACGGCGAATCCCTTTATGGGACCCGTTCCGAATTTGTACAGCACCAGGGCTACTATCAGGGTGGTGAGGTTGGCATCGAGGATAGTAACGAAGGCTCTTGAGTATCCGGCCCTTACTGCCGCTCTGACGCCCTTGCCGGACCTCTTCTCTTCCCGGATCCTCTCGTATATGAGAACGCTGGCATCAACAGCCATACCGATGGTCAGTATGATTCCGGCTATCCCGGGCAAAGTAAGAGTCGCGTTAAGACCGCTCATCCCTATCTGTGCAAGGGGGCCCGGGAAACTGAGAACGGCCATGATGATAAGCATATCGAACATCAGCGCCATAATAGCGACAACACCGCCGGTGCCGTAATAGATGATAATGAATGCAGCCACAAGACATAAAGCTACTATACCCGCAATCATGCCTCTGTTAATGGACTGCTGGCCCAGGCTTGGCCCTATGGTCTGTTCTTCCGCTATTACCAGCTCTGCAGGAAGGGAGCCGGCTTTCAGAACCAGCCTGAGGTCTCTCGCCTCTTCCGTTGAGAACCCGCCTGATAACCTTGTTCCGGACCCGGATATCCGCTCGCGTATTGTTGCAGCGGAGTATACGGTACCGTCAAGAACTATGGCTACACGCTTGTCGACGTTGTTCTCTGTAATCTGTTCCCAGTTACTGGCTCCGTCCGAATCGAACTCCAGAATGAGATATGGATTATTCGAAAGAGACTGAGCGCTGCCCATGCGGATTCTGACATCGGTGAGGTTCGCTCCTGTTAGAAGGTAATCCTCCATTACCTGGTCTACCTGGCGATCCCAGCCATGGGTCATGTCTCGTGGAAGAAGATAGAGAGCTCTGAATGTCCCGTCGGGAGTCTCTTCCAGCCTGCCGAAAGTAAATCGGAGATTGACCGCAGCCAGTATGGAATCCACATCTGACCGGTTGATGATATCATTCAGCTGATCCATCTTATCTCCGGTATAGACTATCCAGTCTCCCGGTGATATTCCCCTGGAGCTTCTGGCTATCGCCTCGGGCGCAAGTTCAATAAGGCTTGCAAGACTACCGGGGCGTTCCAGCTCCGGAAGCGCTATTTCTTCGGGGGAACTCTCTTCTCCGGTTCCCTGCTGCGGAAGCGCAAAACCTTCCTGCATATCGATATGAATTGCCGAGTCGGACTCCGACAGAGATGTTTCAGCTGTTTCCATGAGATCGAAAGAATCTTCAAGAAGGCTGTCGAGTGATGCCGGCTCTTCAAATTCATTGCCGACCAGCAGGTTATCAAGTTCCCTTAATACGGGGACACTGGATACGGTGGGATGTTCTTCGGTAGGGTAGGCGATGATTTTGAACTCCAGTAATGCCTGCCGCTCTACAATTGACCTTGCCCGCTCGGGATCACGCACTCCAGGCAGCTGAACCACTATTCTGTCGCTGCCCTGCCTGGTTATGGAAGGTTCGGATACACCGAACTCGTTTATCCTGTTCCTGATAACCTCCAGAGCCTGATCAATGGCTTCTTCCTCGTCCAGACCGGGAGTAGGTATTACCATATAGGACAGATACATGCCTCCCTGAAGGTCAAGCCCGAGTTTTATGGTTCCCTCGCTGGTCCGGTAAAGGGCTCTGTATTCCTCCAGAAGGGTCTCTCCGCCCTGTATCTGCAGGCTGTCAAGCACTGCCCTCAGATGCGGGTTGTCCGTATCCGGCTGAACACTGGCTTCTGCGCGGTCCCTTTCACTGGCAGGCAGTAGATACCACCGAACAGTTGGCCAGACCATAAATATTGACACTACAAAAAGAGCTATTGAAGTCCAGTTACGCCATTTGGCGACCTTAGTCATAAGTAATAACCTCCGAGGAACATTCATCAGATGTCAGATAATCTTGACATACCGAGAAAATGCGGCTGGTATCGCTAACCAGCCGTGCTGTGATTTAGTAATCCAGTGCAAATCACGCAGAATATACTAGTTCTGCGGGAACTGATGAATACCGACTGAAATAGAATGTGTCAACAACAGAAGTTCCTGTGTCTACCTGCTTGTATCGTTCAATTCAAATCGCATAGGTTCTCCGTCAGGCGTATGACAGAGAAACGAAAGGCCTGTACCCGGCACAAGATATGTTACAACATGACCAAAACCATGATCGCGAAGGGTTCTGGTTATGTGAAGATTGGCCCTGTGAACCGAAATGGTATCAAGCAGGTCCATGGACTTCACTATCGTATCCGTCGATGCCGATGGAACGTCTCGCCATCCCGAACCGCAGCATATCTGCGAAAGGTCACGCTCAAGAAGTATCAGAGGGTCTGTCTCCACCGGAACTTCATCTGTGTATGCAATGGTTTCCTGCCCGCCAGTCACCACAGAGAATAAACCCGTCACTGCAGCGAGCGCAAGAATTAACAGACCTATCTCACTCCACTTCATTTTCTATTATTTTCCTTTGGTACATTCATATTGGAACAATCACAAACCGGAAAAAAGATTTTCTTCAATCGCTTCCAGGTCAAGGTGAATATAAGGGAGTAACATGATAAAAGTATTTCTTGCCGTTACTGCTGTTCTGCTGAGCGGATCTGCAGCAGCTGACACTGCTGCGGGGACATCAGCAGAGGGCGGACTCAGTGGCTTTGTTTTTCTGCCGGGAACTGCAATTCTGGAGGAGGGCTGCCTGCGTGTTCAGGGCCGCCTGAATTACATAGACCTTAAGAACTCCTCCGATACCTATCTTGTTCTTCCCCTGAACGTAACCTGGGGCTGGATGGACGGGTTTGAGATCGGGGGAGAAATCCCTTTCTACATTGACGATTCGGATGAAGACAGGCTGCTCGGAGATATTACCGCTGGATGTGCCTGGCTGTATGAAACCGCGAGGGGAGGTTCCGCCATTGTTCTTCGAGGCCAGCTGCGGCTGCCTACGGGACGTGAGGGACGGGATCGTGGTTCCGAACTTGTACTTGGCGCAACCACAAGCACGACCTTCCGGCTGTTCCGCCTTCAGGCCTCAGCTTCGTACATTCTCAATGGAGGCAGAAACCCTTTCAAGGAGCGGATCAGCGATTATATGGACTTCTCTCTGGGGGGAGCCAGCTACGTAACAGAGGATATTCAGATAGTCTGTGCGATGGACGGCGACACCAGAGGTAATTTAGGTCTCAGCGGTTCGGGAGCTCTGTACTTCTTCGATGGCGTATCTCTGTTTGGAGTGCTGAGGGCGGGTCTGGACGGAAGAGAAACGTTCAGTATCTCCGCTGGAGCAGCATGGACGGGATTCGGTTTTTAGCCTAACGGTTCGCGTAGGGTGAGATCTTCCTGAGTTTATCGATTATCGGTGGAAGAACTTCCAACACGCAGTCTATCTCCCTGCCGGTTGTATATCTGCTCAGACTGAACCGCAATGCCGTATTGGCGTCTTCAGTTCCTATACCCATAGCAGTAAGAACGTAACTGGAGGTTTCTTCCCCGGTACTGCATGCGGAACCCGAAGAAACGCAGATACCCTCAATGTCCAGAAGGGTCATCACTGCCTCGCTCTCCACACCCTTGAACAGAACCGTTGCTGTATTTGGAAGCCTCGGGGCGCCTGCACTCACGATAATCGCTCCGGGACATTTTTCAAGGATACCGGCTTCGAGCCTTCCAAGCAGCAGGCCTGTTCTGCCTTTTTCCTCCAGAAGGTGCCCCGCAGCCAGGGAGGCCGCCGCTCCGAGCCCTACTATACCGGCTGTATTGTAGGTTCCTGCCCGCATCCCGTTTTCCTGGTGCCCCCCGAGCATGAAAGGGGGGATATCTATACCCTCTCTTATGAAAAGGGCTCCAGCCCCCTTGGGTCCGTGCAGCTTGTGCGCTGAAATACTGAGCATGTCTATGCCTGCTGCTCTCACATCAATCGGAATCTTTCCGGCCGCCTGAACCGCGTCAGTATGAAAAAGCGCCCCTCTTTCATGCGCTATGCGGGATACTTCCTCAACAGGCATGATAACACCGGTTTCGTTGTTTGCCATCATTATGGAAACCAGGCCGGTCTGCTCTGTGATTAAGCTTTTGAAAGAATCCATATTGAGGGTTCCATCATGGTTTACTTCCGAAAACCCCACAGGATGCCCCCGGCTCCTGATGCACTCTGCCGTTTCAAGAACAGCAGGGTGTTCGATCGTTGACGTAACAAGTCCCGGTTTCAGAGGGTTTATCGATGTAGAGCAGGTCAGAGCCATGTTGTCACTCTCGGTTCCACCCGATGTGAACACGATCTCTCCTGCATGGGCGCCAAGGAGGGCGGCAACCTTCTCCCTCGCAGCTTCGATCTCTTCCATGAGGTCACTTCCAAAGGAGTGGAAGCTGGATGGATTGCCGAACTTCTCTGTAAGGAAGGGGAGCATTGAGTCCAGTACTTCCGGCGCTATTCTTGTGGTGGCGTTATTGTCCAGGTACACTTTCACAGGATGACCATGACTTCCACTTTTTTTCCGGTACGATTCTGAAGTTCTTTTTCGAGTACTGCAACAACGGCTTCCTTATCTCCTCCTGTAAGCCTGATCAATACGCGCACGGGATGGATGTGTTCAATATCGATGCTTCCCTCTGACAGAGCCGCTGCAAGGTTGGCGGGAATCTCTCTGAGAATCGAATTAAGGTGTTCCGCGGTGTTGTCCCTCCTGTGCCAGAAATCAGCGACCGCCAGCTCAAGGGCTTCCTGCCCCATTACGGAACAGTGGTACTTCTCCTCCGGCATTCCTCCGAGGAAAGCAACTATCTGATCGTTGCTTATAGCTCGAGCTTCTTCAAGAGTTTTTCCCTTCGCTATTTCAGTCATGGCGGAGGAAGCTGCAATAGCACCCGCGCAGCCGAAGGTCATGAATCTGATTTCAGCAATTCTGTCTTCGTCATCCACCTTTATATCAAGGGTCATGGCATCACCGCACTGGACGGAACCAACTTCTGAGTGGCAGTCGGGATTCAGCAACTGCCCCGAATTCCTTGGATTCATGAAATGATCCATGAGTTTCTTTGAATACTTCCACATTGCTTTATGTCCTAGATTTTTCCATCTGTAAGATCTTGCAGCGTATTTTCCTTCATGTATGAATAGTACATGTTCCGAAGAGTCATCCAGAGAGGTCTGGTTACACATTCGTCCATAAGAGGGCAGGTTGCCAGCTTGAAACCCTCCTCAGGCGAACAGCTCGTTTCCCCGGACATACAGTTCGTCGGAAGAAAGTCCGCTTCAAGAACATTAACTACATCAAAGAGACTTATTTTCTCCGGAGGTATTCCCAGAACATACCCGCCACCCGGGCCCCTTTTTCCTTTTACTATCCCGCTGGTCCGAAGCAGACCGAATATCTGTTCAAGGTAACGAACCGAGACCTGCTCCTGCTCTGACAGCAGAGCAAGTGATACGGGCTGTTTATGGTCCAGATTCATCATTCTGGTCATTCGAGCAAGAACACGCAATGCGTACCGGCTTCGTGTAGAAATGAGCATAAATATATCCCCCTTTTTCCTGTCGGAATATGAGTATATAGAGTTTTGCTGTCTCGTCAAGTAACGTGTTTCCGCCTGTAGAATTTTTTCGCCAGTACACTTCCCACAGCAATGGCTGCTATTCCTGCCATCATAAGGAACAGGGCAAGTCTCATAGCGGCAGGGAGGGGGTCTGCGGTTCTGCCGCTTCCGGCAAAGAACACATCTAGATCAAGTATGATAAAAGCGGGACGGTAATTACCCCGATTGCTGATAACAAGAGCGTAGCTGCCCAGCCCCGGGACTTCAATTTCAAACGGACCTGAAGATATTGAGAGATAGCCCAGAGTATCAACCGTCCCTGTGCTGGTTCTCCATCTCGTATAATCATCTATATGAAGAAGTATCAGTTCGATCCTTGCGGTATCCGGGGTTATAGTGAGTTCCCCCTGCAGACTGGCGCTGTCCGACAGATGCGGAGGTATCGCGAATCTAACCGCTCTGTACCTGGCAACAGGAATTTCCATTGTTTCCTGTTTGAGCAGAGAAACACTTCCCGAATTCAGCAGCCCGGCAACAAGAAGGATAACAGGCATAATAATCTTCATAGTCTTTTAGTATAGTACCAGCAGGCAGGAATGACACGTGCTGGAAAACCGGGTTGAGGACGGTACCCGGCTCACAATTGAAAAGAAGGTGGAAATCTGTCTCTGAGAGGAACTTATTATCATGCCATATCCGGTCTGACCGGGATTCTCGGTTACAGAGGTGCCGAGCTGCTGGCTGGAATTCTAGCCACGGTCAGATACTCCGGCAACAGGAAGATGAACAGCGTCTATCTTGGACACCTTTCAAGAATTTTCCCGGAGAAAAGCGGAACCCAGCTCAGAAGTATTCTCAAAGGATACTGGAGAATACACCAGAGGGCCCTTCTGGGCCTCTTCTACTCTGGCCGGCTCAACAGGGAGAATGTATCCGGAATGGTATCCTGGGAGAACAGGAACGTTCTGGACGAGGCTGTTCAAGAGGGAAAAGGCGTTCTCCTCCTGGTTCCTCACTTCGGTGACGAGAGGACTCTTCATATTCTGCTGGCAATTACCGGTTATACGATGCATGTAATATCATCACGGTACGCCGATGCTCCGGATATTCTGAAAGGGGCAAGGCTGGACGTGAGCCGGAGATGGCACCACGTAGCTTTCCCTGACGAACCTCTCCGCTGGGCATACGATGCAATATCCAGGGGAGAGATCATTCAAATATCCCCAACAGGGTGGGGCGGGCAGAAGGGACACTGGGTAAATAGTTTCGGGGTCCCTGTTCTTGCTTCCTCCACACCTGTGAGGCTGGCAAAATCCACAGGGTGCAGGCTCCTGATAGCTTACAACAGAACCCTTCGGGGAATGAAGAGCCGAATAGCGTTTCACAGGTTCGACCCGGAGAGCCTGGATATCAGCGGTACCGGACAGCTTTTTGCACGGTTCGAATCAATTGCAAAACAGTATCCCGAACAGTACAACTGGATGAATCTCGTAATAAGACACAGGGAAACCAATACGATAGCGAGGCTGGGAAACATTCCGAAAAATGAATCAACTGTTGAGATGGCCGCTGTTCATGCTGACTGGGACCCTGCCAATATTCAGAAATTTCAGACGGTTTCTTCCATATCAGCCTCTACGGGGTCAGCCCCGGCGGAGTAGAGCCTTCCCAGAGCGATCCCCTGTATTATCAGGTAAACCCCTACAAGCAGAGGAATAAGCCCTATTCCTGCTGCTATCAGCGGAAGTATTGATGAACCCGCGGCATTCTCAATTGCCACGGCAGCTTTTGAGAGGTGCTGTGTGGCCTCGGTGAAGGCTTCCTCGGTGGAAAAAAGGTCTCCCGCCAGGGAATCAACTCCGTTTGCTACTTCGAAAAGTATCGGCTCAAGGGGCTGCAGCGTGGCGGAAAGATGCTCCATTTGGGATATCATCTCTCCCGATGAATAGTAAGTATTGTTCAGGCTGGAAATCGCTTCAGAGAAATAGTTCCTGCCTATCATCGAAGTCATTGTCGGCGGAAGGTTTTCAAGACTCTCCCCCACAGTGAGAACCAGCCTTCTTATGTCTTCTGTGGTCTCGCTGATATTGTTAACCGTAATCCAGGTTTCGCGAACAATTTCCTTCGTGCTTCTTATTGAATTGCTAACTTCGCTGACAAGGGAGGAAGATGTCCCGAAATCCTTACCTATCAGCTCCACCGCCGCATTAGCGCTGTGAAGCCCTTCCGATATGGATACAAGGCTGTCCCTGACGGGACCCCAGGCTGTGAACGAGAATATGATTATCGCTGAACCGGCCACAATGGCGATTAATCCAAGAATCCATGAGAGTAAGATGGATATCCTGTGGGATATCAGATTCTTCTTTTTCATTATTTTATGTCCCCCGCCTCTGAGTGTTCTGAATAGTTAGTATGTTCTGAAAGGTTTGGATTAAAGTATCAAAATGAAGAGGAAAAAACAAGACTGATCCCAACGTGTTCCGAAAAGGTGTCGGAGTTTTCAGAAAGGCTGACGATCAGATGATAGATGAAATCATACAGGCGGCTCAGGAAGCAGGCTCTATTCTTCTCGATGCCCAGAATAGTGCAGAAGTATCAAGAAAGAGCATGCACGAACTTGTAACAACCGCTGATCTGCTCTCAGAGCAGTACCTTAGAACACGTCTTCTGGAAATCGAACCGAAAGCGGGTTTCCTTGGTGAGGAGAGCTGGGAAGGAGAATTTCCTGCTCCCCCCTTCTGGATAGTGGACCCTCTGGACGGTACTAATAACTACGCACACGGTTATCCTGTCTGGGCCGTGAGCATAGCGTACTGGAACGGCAGTGATGTAGAGTATGGCTGCGTGCATGACCCGGGCAGGAACGAAACCTTTTCCGCTTCGATGGGGTCCGGAGCGTGGATGAACGGACATCGGATACTATCTACCGGTGTGAAGGATATTTCTGATTGTATTTTTGCCACCGGCTTCCCGTACCACAGGAAAATTAATGATCCCGGCATGGATCTTGATGTCCTGCGGTACTTTCTCGAAAGGGTGCAGGGAATACGCAGGGGGGGATCCGCAGCACTTGATCTGGCTTACGTGGCATGCGGCAGGCTTGACGGTTTCTGGGAAGAACATCTGAAGCCCTGGGATATGGCGGCAGGTTTTCTTCTTGTAATTGAATCCGGCGGGAAGGTTTCTTCATACAAAGGAGAAGAATGGTCCCCGGCTTCCGGAGGAGTGATCGCTTCGGGAGAACTCATTCACCGCACGATGCTGCAGGGAATTACTCATAGAAAAAACAGGTGACACGGAACATGAATCCCCTGTCACCTGTCTATCGATCTATTTTACCGGTCAGAATCCCAGGTTCACTCCGGCGTAGAACATACTGATACCGTCCACATCCTGATCCGATGCTATGGGTTTGGTGTATTTATACTCTCCGAAAACGCTGAAGGGGATCATGGGAGGCTCGAAAACAACCCCTATGACTCCATGAATACCCGGGTGAACGTGATCGTAGGCATCGATACTCAGGTTGCCGCCCGTTTCCTCATTGACAACCTGCATAAGGATATCGGCGTCGCTGAAAAGTAAGTGGACTCCTCCTCCTGCGCCTATGTAAGGTTTCAGGGGCAGAACTCCGATAGGTATTTTGATTTTCATGGTAGCGCCCAGATCGATGTCATGGAAAGTAGCTGTGTAATCGTTCAGCAGCTGCGAGCTGATACTGTCCGGAGACCATCCCCATTCGTCTTCAAGATACTGGTAAAGACCCGTGGTGTCTCCCTGGTAGTTCTGGCCGTACTCATCGTTGATATAGGAGAGAAGGTACTGCTCCATAGTGATATTACTCTCGCTTGAGGCGTACGATCCGCTGATCTCAAGGTCGACAAGGCCCAATAGAGGAAATGTCAGCTGGCCTCCAAAAACAGCGCTTGAAGCGCTCTGGCCTGTCCTTGGGTCACCTCCGCTGTAGTAGCCGATCCTGCCGCCAACTTTCATGCCGGCAGTAGCTAAACCGCAAATCAGTAACAGTATAAGAATCTTTTTCATTTAAGTCTCCTTTCGGTGTTTTGTTTAATATACTGCATGATCGACAGGGGCGACTGCCGGTCGGGATGAACGCCTTGACTCTCACGGAGTTCTGCTGTTAAATTATTATGGTATCTTACTGTAACCTCTCTTATTCCAAATTCATTTAACAAGGAGGCATTTGATATGAAAATAACTTTCTTGATTTTGCTCCTGGCCGTGGCATCTGTTTTCGCCGCGGGACAGGGAAGCGTTTCCGCCTGGCAATCCTTCGGAGGGGCCATGGGAGAAAGTCCAGAGGTAACGGTTCTGCAATCCGACCAGAACCATATGCTGCTGGAAATCTCCATTCCGGGCTTCTGGCTTTACGACAGGCCGGCAGAGGGCACAGCGTGGAGCTGTGTTGAACTGCCCGGATGCAATCCACAGGGAAAAGTAGGTCTGCCTGACCTTCCTTCCGTAGTCGAATTGTTCGCCCTTCCTTTCGGAACCGGGGCCGTTGTAACTGTTGAGGAAGTTAGTTCAACAACGTATCAGAACATGGAGATCCTCCCCAGACAGACCCCCGATATCGATATGGCGCATGCACCCTTCCCCTTTGTCATCTCCGATGAGTTCTATCAGGGAGGCGAAAGCTATCCCTCCGCAAACGTAGAGATCGACAACGAAGGAATCTGGGCCGGGCTGAATGTTGCAAGACTCGTGGTTAACCCCTTCAGTTATAACCCTTCAACGGGAAACCTGGAAGTTGTATCCAGTATTACCATCAGGGTTGATTTCGAGGGCAATGCTGCACAGCTTGCAGGTCCTGTTATTCCCTCCATGGCTCTGGAGATGGAACGGACTGTAATTAACTGGAACGTCTTTGAGGCAGCCGCCACATCCTCTGGCGGCACCAGGGACGACGGAGTAGAGTACGTTTTTGTCTGCACCGCCAATACTGTAGACTGGGTAACAGAACTCTTCGAAACACATCACTATCTTGGGCTTCATGTAAGAGTTGAGGTCCTTCCTGCATCCGGAGCTACCGCTTCCGATGTAAAAATAGCAATAACCGATAATTACACCACCGGTGTAACCCGCTTCGCGTGTATAGTTGGAAGCCACAGCGACCTTCCTTCGTACAACTATGGAGGCTTCTATGGCGATTACTACTACGCCTGCCTCACCGGAGGCGATGATCTTCCGGAGATAGCCGTTGGCCGTCTCACCGGTGACCAGGCGCAGATAGAGCTCCAGGTAACCAAGATCTTCGATGGCTATATGAACTTCGCCTTTGACGATTCATATACAACAGGCATCGCTCCTAGCGAAGCTGTGCTTGCCGCCCACGGAGAACAGTACCCGCTCAAGTACACCCAGTGCTGCAACGAGATCGCGGCATACCCTTACAGCCTCTGCGACATGTCCTTCATCAAAGTATATCCGCCCGAAGGCGGCACGGCTGCAATGGTTTCCGACGCTATTAACAACGATATAGGTACTATTACCTACAGAGGCCACGGAGACGTGACCTACTGGTCATGGGCTCCCGGTTGGAACGCCTCCAACATCAACGCCTTAACCAACACTTTCATGCCCCCTGCTTTTAACTTCGCATGTCTCTGCGGTGAATATGTGCCAAGCGGCACCTGTCTTGCAGAAGCATGGGCATGGGCATCCAACGGAGCAAGCGGCAACCTTGCCGCTTACGACCCCTCCTACACCATTCCAAACCATGATCACATCAAGCAGATCTACATAGCTCTTTACGATACCGGGCTTTTCAGAGTAGCCGAAGCGCACAATGCCGGAGCTGCCTGGATAGTAACCAACCATGGCTCTATCGGTATCACCAACGCGAAAATGTATCTCTGGTTCGGAGACCCTGCCATGGATATATGGACCTTCGACACGGCAAGCGAGCCGGGAGTGCTTGCTCTCGCTGCACCAGCTTCGGTAAACCCCGGAACCCAGGACATCACCGTAACAGTAACCGATGGCGGAAGTCCTGTTGAGGGCGTTAACGTTACGTTGACAGATGGTGTTGATATAGATGACGCGATGTCATGCTACGAAGAAGGTACAACTAACGCTTCAGGTCAGGCTGTCATTAATATCACAGTTCCTGCAACCGGTGTAATGCACGTTGGAGCATTCCTCCACGATTACACGTATGACATTGGCGAGATAACTATCACAGGAACAGGTATTGCCGGTTCGGAGGGCCCCTCAGCGGCTCTGTCCCTTGACAGACCCTGCCCCAACCCTGTTACCGAAAATGCATCTCTCGGATTCAACGTTCCCTTCAGCGGAAACGTTGAGATCACCGTTTACGATGTGTCCGGCCGAATGGTCGAGACCATCCTCAGCGGTTCTGTTGAATCGGGTAGCCACAGTGTAATCTGGGCTCCCGGATCTGAAATTGCCAGTGGTGTCTACTTCATCAGGCTCACTACTGATGGGGGAATTCTTACACAGCAGGCTATGGTTATCAGATAACAACTGACTGACATAACTCTCGCGCGAGAGGCGGGTTCACAGGAACCCGTCTCTCTTTTTACCGTCTTGACCTGCATACCCGGGAACAGTTAGTGTTTCCTGTATGTTGGTATTGTTGAGAGTTCTTCACTTTTTTAACCAGGGAGATGATTGTCCATGAAATTTGTTTTATCCATCATTCTGATCTGCGCGTCCGCATTCGCAGTCGGACCGGGAAGCACCGGGAGCTGGCAGTCCTTCGGTGGTACCGAAGGATCCGCTCCGCAGGTGACGGTCCTGGAATCGGACACTTACCATATGCTCGTTGAAGTGACCCTTCCGGGATTCTGGCTTTACGACAGGCCGGCAGAGGGCACAGCATGGAGCTGTGTTGAACTGCCCGGATGCTTCCCGCAGGGAAGTGTAGGTCTACCTGACCTTCCTTCCGTAGTCGAATTGTTCGCCCTTCCTTTCGGAACCGGGGCCGTTGTAACGGTTGAGGAAGTTAATTCAACAACGTACCAGAACATGGAGATCCTCCCCAGACAGACCCCCGATATCGACATGGAGCATGCACCCTTCCCCTTCGTCATCAATGATGAATTCTACCATGGAAGCGAAAGCTATCCTTCCGCAAACGTGGAGATCGACAACGAAGGAATCTGGGCCGGACTGAATGTTGCAAGACTCGTGGTTAACCCTTTCAGTTACAACCCTTCAACGGGAAACCTGGAAGTTGTATCCAGCATTACACTCAGAGTTGATTTCGAGGGCGATGCTGCACAGCTTTCCGATCCTGTTATTGCCTCCATGGCTCTTGAGATGGAGCGGACCGTAATCAACTGGGACGTATTTGAGGCAGCCGCCACATCCTCAGGAGGCTCCAGAGACGACGGAGTAGAGTACGTCTTTATCTGCACCGCCAATACTGTAGACTGGGTAACAGAACTCTTCGAAACGCATCACTATCTCGGACTTCATGTAAGAGTTGAGGTCCTTCCTGCATCCGGCAACACCACCACCGATGTAAGAAATGCAATAGTAAACAATTACACCTCGGGTGTAACCCGTTTCGCATGCATAGTTGGTACTCACGCTGACTTGCCCTCGTACAATTACGGTTCGTACTATGGTGATTTCTACTATACCCTGATGGACGCGGGAAACTACCCGGATCTGGCCGTTGGGCGTTTAACCGGTAACCAGTCACAGATTGAACTCCAGGTAACCAAGATCATCAATGGCTACATGGATTACAGCTTCGAGGATTCCTACGAAACCGGCATCATCCCCAGTGAAGCAGTCCTTGCCGCCCACGGAGAACAGTACCCGCTCAAGTACACTCAGTGCTGCAACGAGATCGCGGCATACCCTTACAGCCTCTGTAACATGACCTTCACCAAGGTATATCCGCCCGAAGGCGGAACTGCTGCACACGTTTCCAACGCTATTAACAACAATATTGGTACCATTACATACAGGGGCCACGGAAATGTGACCGTCTGGTCATGGGCTCCCGGATGGAATGCAACCAACATCAACGCCTTAACCAACACTTTCATGCCCCCTGCTTTTAACTTCGCGTGTCTCTGCGGTGAATTCGTGCCAAGCGGCACCTGTCTTGCGGAAGCCTGGGCATGGGCATCCAACGGAGCAAGCGGCAACCTTTCCGCCTACGACCCCTCTTACACTATTCCGAATCATGACCATATCAAGCAGATCTACATAGCCCTTTACGATACCGGGCTTTTCAGGGTAGGCGAAGCCCATAATGCCGGAGCTTCTTACATAATAACCAATCATGGCTCCATTGGTCTTACCAACGCGAAAATGTACTTCTGGTTCGGAGACCCCGCCATGGACGTATGGAGCTTCGACACGGCGAGCGAACCGGGAATACTTGCTATCGCTGCGCCAGCATCGGTAAGCCCTGGAACCCAGAACATCACCATAACTGTAACCGATGGCGGAAGTCCTGTTGAGGGCGTTAACGTTACATTGACAGACGGTGTTGATATGGATGACGCGATGTCATGCTACGAAGAAGGCACAACCAACGCTTCCGGTCAGGCTGTCATTAGCATCACCGTTCCCGCCAGCGGGATAATGCACGTTGGCGCATTCCTGCACGATTACAACTACGACATCGGTGAGATTATCATAGGAACAGGTACTGCCGGTTCAGAGGGTCCCTCAGCGGCTCTGTCCCTTAACAGACCCTGCCCCAACCCTGTTACCGAAAATGCATCTCTTGGATTCAGCGTTCCCTTCAGCGGAAACGTTGAGATCACCGTTTATGATGTGTCCGGCCGAATGGTCGAGACCATCCTCAGCGGTTCTGTTGAATCGGGTAGCCACAGTGTAACCTGGGCTCCCGGATCTGAAATTGCCAGTGGTGTCTACTTCATCAGGCTCACTACTGATGGGGGAATTCTTACACAGCAGGCTATGGTTATCAGATAACAGCTGACTGACATAACTGTCGCGCGAGAGGCGGGTTCACAGGAACCCGTCTCTCTTTTTACCGTCTTGACCTGCATACCCGGGAACAGTTAGTGTTTCCTGTATGTTGGTATTGTTGAGAGTTCTCACTTTTTTCTACCAGGGAGATGATCGACCATGAAATTTGTTTTATCCATCATTCTGATCTGCGCGTCCGCATTCGCAGTCGGACCGGGAAGCACCGGGAGCTGGCAATCCTTCGGTGGTACCGAAGGATCCTTTCCGCAGGTGACGGTCCTGGAATCGGACACTTACCATATGCTCGTTGAAGTAACCGTTCCGGGATTCCACCTCTACGATTCTCCTGCCGGAGGCAGAATATGGGACCTGGCAAAACTGCCGGAGTGCTTTTCGCAGGGCGGCGTGGGCCTTCCTGACTTACCTTCCGTCCCCCGGCTTTTCGCTCTTCCTTTCGGAACGGAAGCCGTTGTAACGGTAGAAGAGGTCAGCTTCACTGCCTACGAAAATATGGAAATACTCCCAAGGCAGACCCCGGAAATAGATATGTATCACGCCCCGTTCCCCTTCGTCATGAACGAAGAATTCTACGAAGGAACAGGCAGTTTCCCGCAGGATTGGGCTTACGTGGATAACGAAGGAGGCTGGTCCGGGCTTAACGCGGCAAGACTGGTTGTTAATCCCCTGCGTTTCAACCCCGGGACAGGTACACTCCAGGCGGCATCAAGCATAATCCTGAGGGTGGATTTCAGCGGAGTTCCAGGAGCCCTGGCCCTTCCTGTGAACCCGTCAATGGTTCCTGCAATGAGAAGCAGTGTACTCAACTGGGATGTCTTTGAAGCAGCTGCTGATCCTGTGAACGGATCCCGTGATGTCGGTGTGGAATATGTGTTCATATGCACGGAGGACAACGTTGACTGGGTTTCTGAACTCTTTGAAACTCACCATTACCTCGGTCTGCATACCAGGGTGGAGACCCTGACATCTCCCGCCTCCATCGCCCAGATAAAGGCCGCTATTACCAGCAACTACGTTTCTGGTATTACCCGCTTTGCGTGTATAGTGGGCACTTACGCCGAATTACCTTCTTACAACTACGGAACGTACGTCGGGGATTACTACTACGCTCAGATCGAATCGGGAAACTACCCGGACTTATCCGTCGGGCGTATTACTGGTGATTCAGCTCAGATAGTACTACAGGTCGACAAGATCATCAACGGATACATGGATTACGATTTCGAGGATGCTAACACCACGGGAATCATCCCCAGTGAAACCATACTTGCAGCACACGGCGAGGATTATCCGGGCAAGTATACACTCTGCTGCAATCAGGTAGCCGCTTACCCCTACGGTCTCTGCGATATTACTTTCACAAAGATCTACCCTCCTGAAGGCGGCACGGCTGCAATGGTTTCCGATGGTATTAACGGCGGAATAGGCACCGTCGGGTACAGGGGACATGGCAGTGCTTATGTATGGCAGTGGGCCCCGGGCTGGTCTGCCGGAAGGATCAATCTTCTTGAAAACACTTACATGATGCCTGTTTTTAATATCGCATGCCTGAACGGTATGTACGAAACAAGCTCAACCTGTCTCAGTGAAGCGTGGCAGTGGGCAACCCACGGCGCAAGCGGCAACCTCGGAGCAAACGCTCCATCATACACTACTCCCAACCACGATTACATGAAAAAGATCTACATAGCCCTCTTCAACACCGGAACCTTCCGAGTATGTGAAGCTATCATGGAATCTACGGCCTGGGTTATTACCAATCACGGCTCTCTGGGCCTTACCAACGCTAAAATGTATATCTGGTTCGGTGACCCGGCAATGGATACCTGGACGTTCGATTCCGCAGACGATCATGGAGAGCTGCTGATCTCGCATCCGGCGAACATCCTTCCGGGAGCCCAGAACATTACCATAACTGTGACCGACGGCGGCAGCCCGGTCAGTGATGTTAGCGTCACCCTGACTGATGGTGTTGATAATTACGGCAGCGGAATGACCTTCTACGAAGAAGCAAAAACCAATGCTTCGGGAGAAGCTACCATCAATGTTACAGTGCCTGCTTCTGGAACCGTCTATATAGGGGCGTTTCTTCATAACTACAACTACGACATCAAATGGGTTGTCATAGGCACCGGAATAGAGGGCTCTCCGGGAAGCGGCCCTGCTCTCTCTCTTGCGCACCCCGTACCGAATCCTCTGACGGCCGGGGCTGCTCTGGCATTCACCGTACCTTCGGGCGGTAATGTCCGGCTTAACGTTTACGATGTTTCAGGCAGGATCGTTGATACTGTTTTCAACGGACATGTTGAAGCGGGGGCTCACTCGGTTGAATGGAGTCCCGGCAGCGGTATTGCAAGCGGTCTTTACTTTGTAAGACTGGATACCGAAGAAGGGTCGGTTACGGCACAGGCCATGCTTATAAGATAGCAGGCTGACTACACAGCTGACACCGAGAGGCGGGTTCAAGCAACCCGCCTTTTCTTTTTCCCAATTCGCTGTATTGTTCAGGAAACCTGAGCACATCGGAGGGGCATTTGTCTGAAGATCAGAACTTCACTGCTGATATCCTGTGGCGCATACTGGACGTTACCCGGCAGCTCAGCAAACCTGTAGAGCTGAATGATATGCTTGTGCAGGTAGTTGATGCAGCCCGTGATGTACTCAGAGCGGAACGTGGAACGGTTTTTCTTTACGACAGCGGGAACCATGAGCTTTTCGCAGAAGTCGGTACGGGGCTGGAAGTTGAGGAAATCAGATTTCCAGCTGATCAGGGAATAGCGGGTATCTGTGCCCGCACATGCCGTATTGTTAATGTCCCTGATGCCTATTCACACAAGGGCTTCAATCCGGATATAGACAAAAAGATGGGGTACCGGACACGCTGCCTGACTGTATGCCCGAAATAGAAGGTTATGACATTACCGGATGGAACGAACCCGCCGATCAGACCGGGGGGGATATTTCGCTCTTATTTCCGACGGCATCTTCGAGCAGCCGGATGATTCGGAGGAACGGTTCGGTATCGATAGAATTATTGATATTGTCCGCGAGAACTCTACCCTTCCGATGAAGGGACTTGTTGAAAAAATACATCAGGCCGTTCTGGCGCATGCTGGAAAAGCTGTTCAGGATGACGATATGACCATAGTTCTAGTAAAGAGGGAGCAGAATTAATGCGGGTAATCGGATTTGACAACGAAAAATACCTTGACGAGCAGACCAGGGAGATACTTGCAAGGGTAGAGAGCGCAAAGGGAAGGCTCTATCTGGAGTTCGGCGGTAAACTGATGTTCGACCATCACGCGGCAAGGGTTCTTCCGGGTTATGACCCGAACGTAAAAATCCGGCTGCTTGAAAAACTGCGTGACAGGGCTGAGATCATTCTGTGCATCTTTGCAGGAGACATAGAGAAAAGAAAGATTAGAGGAGATTTCGGCATCACTTACGATGCCGATGCCCTCATGCTGATAGACGGGTTCAGAGCAAGAGGGATACAGCTCAAGGGAGTAGTAATAACAAGGTTTGAAGAGCAGCCTTCCGCTATCTCTTTCGAGAATCGTCTGAAACAAAGAGGTGTTAACGTATTCAGACACTACTACACCAGAGGCTACCCTACCGATGTTGACCTTATAGTCAGCGAGGATGGATACGGCAGGAACGACTACATCAAGTGCTCAAAACCCCTTGTGGTCGTAACCGGACCCGGACCGGGCAGCGGTAAGCTGGCCACATGCCTGTCACAGCTCTACCATGATTACAGGAAAGAAGTCCATGCCGGTTATGCCAAGTTCGAAACTTTCCCTATATGGAACCTTCCGCTCAAACATCCTGCCAATGCGGCTTACGAAGCTGCAACCGCTGATCTGCGCGATGTGAATCTCGTAGACCCTTTCCACCTGGAAGCTTACGGGATTACATCAATAAACTACAACAGAGATGTGGAAGCATTCCCCCTTCTCAACAGAATACTTGGAAAAATCACAGGAGACAGATCCCCTTACGCTTCCCCCACGGATATGGGGGTGAACAGGGTAGGGTTCGGGATAATCGATGATCATGCTGTTCGCAGGGCTGCTGAACAGGAAATCGTCAGAAGGTATTTCCGTTACAGCTGCGAGTACGTACTGGGCCTCACCGACCGGGAAACCGTTCAGAAGGTCGAGTTGCTCATGGATGATTACGGCCTGACCCCGGAGAGCAGGATAGTAGTTGAACCCGCCCGCAGATGTCTTCCCCTGGCGGAACCGAATGATTCTTCCGATCGGGCTTCCGCCGCTGCATTGATGCTCGAGGATGGCTCTGTTGTTACAGGCAAAAGTTCAGAACTGATGCATGCTCCCGCCGCAGTAGTGCTGAATGCTGTTAAGAAGCTGGCGAAAATCGATGATGATGTTCACCTTCTCTCTCCTGCCACGATAGAATCCATAAAGGGTCTCAAGAGATCCATTCGTGCTTTGCCTCTCCGCCTTGACCTCGAAGAGGTTCTTGTAGCGCTTAGCGTAAACGCCGCTGCCTTTAAGCCTGCATCGGATGGAATGGAGAAACTTACCGAGCTCCGGGGCTGCGAAGCTCATCTTACCCATATACCTTCATCGGGAGACGAAAGCGGCCTGAGGAGCCTTGGTATATACGTAACCTGTGATCCTCTTTTCGGCAGCAGAAGACTCTTTAACAACTGAAGAACTCTTTCTGAATCGGGACTTGACCGAAAGGCTTGACTTTCCGATAATTGCATGTTGTTTGCTGCGCAGGGTAATTGCGCAGCCCGAGTGACGCAGATCACCGGACCGGAAGCAATAATGATCCAGTAACGAGTGCTCCTTCCGGTTGGGTAATTGAAGCGTTTTACCCGTGTACGGAAGGAGTTTGTGGTTTGCGAGACTACGAAACTGTAATAATCTGGAGTGCCAGCATCCCTGAAGGTGACATCGAAAAAGGACACGATCGTGTTGTAGAGATCATCAAGGGCGATGGAGGCACATACATCGGCTCCGACAAATGGAGTCGCCGCATTCTTGCCTATCCCATCAGGAAACAGACCGAAGGGATATACCATTTCCTTAAATGGAATGGTGGTCAGGACGTCACTGCTGCTATCGACAAGCATCTCAAGATCAACGAAAACTGCCTGAGATACCTTACTCTCCGGAGCGACGGAGAAGAGCTCTCCTCCTGGGAGGATAAAATCGATGACGACGATATAGTGGAAGATGATATGGAGAGCGAGGATCAGTAATGGATCTAAGAATGCCCAGTATCAACAAGGTCATCATCTCCGGAAATCTTGTCCGGGACCCGGACACGAAGATCCTGGAAAACGGAACTCACCTTGCCAAAATGTCCATTGCCAACAACCAGCGCTACCGTGACAAGAATGGAGAATGGCAGGAAAAGACGTGCTATGTGAATGTTATAGCCTGGAGAAAAACTGCTGAACTGGTAAGCGAATTCTGCAGCAAGGGTTCTCCTGTCCTGATAGAGGGGGAACTTGTATTCAATTCCTGGGAAGACAGGGACGGCAACAAGAGAAATCAGCTGGAAGTTAACGCAAGGAGGATTCAGTTTCTCGAGAAAAGGGGTCAGAATTCTTCCTATAGAAATGACTCTACGGAACATTCGGGTAGTGTACAGGACAGTAACAAGCACGATTCCGCGCCGGGGCCCATGGCACAGGATGACGATATCCCGTTCTGATCAGTATGACTGTCTCACAGGAAATTCCCGAGCTTAACTATATCGTCCTTACAGGACGAATTGTAGAAAAAGGTGAACTCAGGTCATCCAGCTATGGTATCTTCGTAATAAGGTTCAAGCTGGAAAATTCATCCTCGTATTCGACCCGAAGCTCGGAAGAGGGGAAGAAAACCTACATCATCAGCGTTGAGGCGTGGGGAAACCTGGCGGAGAGAATAGACCGCAGCATCAGCAACGGAACGTTTGTGCTGCTGGAAGGCAATCTTGTAAGCAGATCCTACGAAGATAGATCTAAAGGATTACACCATAGAATGATCGTTAAGGCTACCGACGTAATGGCGTTGGGATCCGGATCATAAGGACCATCAGGAGGAACCGATTTGGCAGCGAAAATAAGAATGAAGAAAAAGAATAACAAGTTCGGGCGTAAGAAAAAGTGCCGTTTCTGCATAAATCCGAAGATGGAGATATCGTTCAAGAACGAAAGAATGCTCCAGAGGTATGTTTCTGACAGGGGGAAAATCGTTGCCAGGCGCGTTACAGGCAACTGCGCAAAGCACCAGAGAAGAGTTGCCAATGCCATCAAGGTGGCGAGGTTTCTTGCTCTCGTTCCCTATGTTAGAGAACACTACAGATAAACGGGCGGCAGACAATAGCGATGCGAGAGAAGTCAGAGGGAACGGTTAGAGGATTCTTCGGCATTTTTGCTGTGGGAATAATTCTCGTTCTGATGGGGATTCCATTCGTTGGGACGACTGTTATGACAGTGCTGCTGCTTGCTCCGAATTCAAGGTTCGGTCTGCCTCTGGCTCTGGCAGCGCTTTTCCTCGTTTCTCTGATAGGGGACTTCACTGGTGCTCTTATAGCAGCTGCGGGCGCTGGTTTCATAACCGCGTTCATAAGGTCCGGGAGAAGCTTCCGGTTTTCCGTTGCTGCAGCTGCTGCTGCTGCTGCGCTGGCTTCTGTTTTCGGAACTATCCTGCTTCCCGAACAGTCTCTTCTGTCCGGAAGCAATGTTGAGACCCTTGTACAGTTCTACAGTTCCGCGGGAATGAGCTCATCGGACATTGTTATGGTAATGGATGTTCTTGTCTACGTTCTCCCCTCTATTCTGGCTCTCTGGGCCGCAGCTGGAGTTATCGCCTCGGGAGCGGCAGTTAAGCTGATAAACAGACGAAGAGGCGTTCAGCTTGATCTTCCCGGAGACCCTCCTTTGAGACTGGGCCTGGTTCCCGCCTGGATTCTTATAGTTGCGCTGGCGGTAAATCTTACAGGCAGCTCTCTTCCCGGTTTTCTTCAGCAGGCAGCTGTGAATGTTTCTATTTTTCTGGTTCTGCCCTACTCCGCAGTTGGGCTCGCGGTATGCAGGAAAGTACTGTCAATGTACCCTCAGGGGCTTATCCTTGCGGTTCTCCCTGTAATAGTGTTTCCGCCGCTTGCTCCAGGAGTGCTGATGATTACCGGTATCCTTGATACATGGTTCGACTTCAGATTGCGTCTTAGAAAGATACATGAAAGGAAAAATCAACAATGAAAGTACTTCTTATTAAAAGTGTAGAAGATCTGGGTCTTGGGGGTGATGTTGTGGACGTAGCCAACGGCTACGCCAGAAATTATCTGTTTCCAAGGAACTTGGCTGTTAAGGCTACGTCATCGGCAATAAAATCCGCCGAATCGTACAGGTCCAAGGCCCTTGAAGAGCAGGCCAGAATATCCAGCGAGTCTCAGCAGATTGCTGATAAGCTCAGGGATTTTGCTGTCGAGATCAAAGCGTCTGCAGATGAGAATGGTCACCTTTACGGAAGCGTAAACGAAAGGCACATTTCTGACATCATAAATGAGGCCGGTTTCGATATAGATATCGAACAGGTTCTTCTGAGCGAACATCTTAAAGCTATTGGAGAGTTTCCTGTTACTGTTAAGATCTACGGTGACATCCGAACAGAGGTAGTAGTCAGAATTCTTCGCGAAGAAGAGGAATAGTCCCTTTGAGGATACTGGCTGTGGAAACCTCCTGTGATGATACCGCGGTTGCACTGCTGGATGGATGCAGTGCAGTCGCGGAACGCGTTCATAACCAGGAAGTTCACTCTCAGCATGGAGGTGTGGTTCCGGAACTGGCATCACGAAGTCATCTGAAGATACTGCCCGGACTTGTGAGCGATGTTCTTCTTGCAGGGGGAATGAACGGACTTAACAAAATCGATGTTTTCGCCGCAACAGCAGGTCCCGGGCTCACAGGATCTCTTCTGGTGGGCCTTGCCTGGAGCAAGGCGGCGGCGTGGGCAGCTCAAAAGCCTTTTCTTGCTATAAATCATCTTGCCGCGCACCTCTTTATCCACTACGGCCAGAAGCGCCAGGTACTTTTCCCCGCAGTCGCTCTGCTCGTTTCCGGTGGACATACTAGCCTCTTCCGGATGAACTCATGGCAGGAGATCCTGCTTCTGGGTTCAACAAGAGACGATGCCGCAGGAGAGGCTTTCGACAAAACTGCAAAGCTTACCGGCCTGGGCTATCCCGGAGGAGCGGCTCTGGATATCGCGGCTGACACCGGCAATCCCGAGAACTGCTCCCTGCCTTCCCCCATGCCTGACCCGGCACAGCCTGAGTTCAGTTTCAGCGGCCTGAAGACAGCTGCGAAACTCTTGTGGGAGGAGGGCGTAGACCGCAGCGATCTTGCCGCTTCGTTCAGAAAAACAATCGTAGATCTCCTTGTATCCAAACTGATGTTCCAGAGCAGAAAGCTCGAAGCAAAAAGTGTACTTGCTGCAGGCGGCGTTACCGCGAACAGTCTTCTCAGGAAGGTTCTCAAACAGGAATGCGCATCCGGAAATCTCGAACTGTTCCTCCCGGACATAGAACATTCCACCGACAACGCTCTGATGGTCGGACGGGCTGCCGCTGCAATTCTGGAGCAGAACCCTGAGGCTTCCACGCCGCTCTCCTGTAACGCATTCGCCAGATGGTCCGGTACAAGCCTTTCACCGATCGGTTGCCCCCCACGGCAATAGTGCAGTATTAATATTTGAACGGTTATCACTATTTCGGAGAATATTTTATGCAGCCTGATCTTTGCAGAGGAATTGATATTGTCAGCATTGTTCGCATAGAGAAAGCCCTCGAACGAAGCGGGGATAGTTTTCTGCGAAGAATATTCGACGGTAGAGAACTGGAACTCCGTGGAGATACAGGTTTCCTGGCAACCCGCTTCGCAGCTAAAGAAGCTTTCTTCAAAGCTCTCGGAACAGGTGTTTCGGATGGCGTACGCTGGCACGATTTCGTTCTTCCGCCCGCGGAACAGCTTTCTCTTACCCCCGTTATCAGCGGCAGATCCAGCGAATTGCTTGCCGATAGAAAAGTTCTTGTAAGTGTCTCCCGTACTCATACAACCGCTGTAGCAGTTGTTTTTCTGCAAGCAGCAGGGGAGTAGTTATGAAATACTGGGTAACTCCCGAGGAAATGGCTGAATACGACAGGAGAACCATCAAAAAGGGAACTCCTGGCTATGTACTGATGGAGAGAGCTGGAACCTCAGCAGCCCGGACAGCCATGAAGATGGTAACCGTTGACGACGGTCCGGTTATTGTATTCGCGGGGCCGGGAAATAACGGAGGGGACGGTCTGGTCCTCGCAAGAATACTCCGGGAAAGATCCTATCAGGTATGGGTCGTGCTTGCCGCTGTTTCCGAAAAAAGCCTCTCTCCTGACTGCAGAACCAACCTCAGCAGGTACGCTCATGGCGGAGGAACCGTCCTTTCTACCGGTATGATGCAAAAACTCCCCGATTCTCCGGGTCTGATCGTTGATGCTCTTCTGGGTACCGGGTTCAGAGGGAGTATTCAGGATCAATTCGCCGAATGTCTTGATAAGATCAGGCAATATGACTGCAGAATCCTCGCTGTAGATACCCCCTCCGGAATCAATGGAAAAACGGGAGAGACGGATCCGGCGGCAGTGCCGGCCGATGTTACCGTAACCTTTGCCGCTCCCAAGGCTGGAATTCTGCTCCCTCCCGGCTGCGGCTTCTCTGGAAGCATTATCACAGCTGATATCGGCATAGATATCGATGAATCCGCTGACCGCGCCGTACCAGGGCTGAGCGATGTTTCTGCTCTTCTTCCTTCTCGGCCTGCAGGCGGGCATAAAGGGACATTTGGAAGACTGTTGCTTGTCGGCGGTTCTGAAGCTATGCCGGGCGCGCCCCAGCTTATGTCTCTCGGGGCTCTGCGCGCGGGAGCAGGACTTGTAACCCTTTCCGTCCCGCTTTCCGCCCTACAGTTTGTAGCAGGACGTATCCCGGAGGTGCTCTCTTCGTACTTTCATCCTGGCGATGCTGACGGAATTCCTGATCCGGCGGATTTCCAGGCAGCTGCCGCAGGGCCGGGAATGGGAAACAGCACGGCAACGAAAGAAGTCATTACCGGCATACTCAAAAAGTGGTCTCTTCCTCTGGTGCTGGACGCCGATGCTCTGAATGTAATTGACAACCCGGCTAAAATTTTCAAGAGATACAAAGGGTCGCTGCTAATAACTCCTCATCCGGGGGAAATGGCAAGACTTGTAAAATGCGACCCCTCAGATATAACAGGCAGATCCATGGCAGCTGCAGAACTTGCAGAATCAGCCGGGATCACCGTTGTGCTGAAGGGCAGACCAACAGCGGTTTTCACTCATGACGGACGCTCCTGCACAATACCTGCGGGTAACAGCGGACTGGCCACGGGCGGAAGCGGTGATATCCTTACGGGGATAGTAGCATCCCTTCTCGCTCAGGGCATGGAACCCTTCGATGCAGGGGTACTGGGTGTATACGTTCACGGCCTGGCCGCGGATATGGCAATTGAGCATTCCTCAGAAAGGTCTCTTATTCCTTCTGATATAGCTTCCTTGCTCGGAAAGGCTTTTCGCGTAATAGAAAAAGGTGGCAGCAGCGATCTTCTTACCTCTGGAGGTAAATGGAACAGTGACTATAATTACAAGAGATAAGGCTCTTAATCTGCTTGAAGATAACCTTAAAAACAGAAACTTGATCCGTCACTGCCTTGCGTCGGAGGCAGTTATGCGCACGCTCGCTTTCGACAGAGGCGAGGATATTGATCTATGGGGTATTACCGGCCTGCTGCATGATCTGGACTACGAAAAGACTGTCGATGACCCTGCAAGACACGCGCTGGTCACCGCCTCCATGCTCGACGGGGAGCTTCCGGAGGAAGCTATACACGCCATAAAGTCACATAACTCTGAGAATAACGGTATCGAAAGGTCTTCGGATTTCGATTACCTTCTTGCGGCCGGGGAATCTATAACCGGCCTGATAGTCGCTGTCGCCCTTGTATATCCCGATAAGAAAATCCAGCCCGTAAAACTGAAATCCGTCCTGAAAAGAATGAACATGACCGCATTCGCAAGGTCGGTCCCGAGGGAAACCATCAGAGACTGTTCAAAGGCAGGATACGAGTTGGACGAATTTGCGCGTCTTTCCCTTGAAGCGATGAAGGGAATTGCCTCGGATATAGGTCTTTGACCCAATCCATGCGGTCAATATCAAAAAAACTTGATATGTAACTGCAACATATCAATCAAACCGCAACAATAGTGTACATATGTTTATGTGCTATTGTCAAGTCATGTCAACTTGACAGATTGACAGCATGATTTACATGATATTGGTTTGTAAGTACATAAAGCAGGCATAGAGATATGGTACTGTTACATAATCATTGTTCGAATCAGGAAATCTACACTTGACATGCACCACCACTGAGGTATAAATATTATACCATGATATTTGAATATGACACTCGCAAGAGCGAAAAGAATGCAGAGAAGCACGGAATTGATTTCGAAAAAGCACAGAAGCTATGGGATGATCCTGACTTGATTGAAATTCCTGCAAAAACAGAAGATGAACCGAGATATATGGTCATCGGAATGATCGACAGAACCTATTGGTCGGGAATCATCACGTACAGGGAATCATCTATCCGGATCATCTCTGTACGACGATCCCATGATGAGGAAGTGATAATTTATGAAGGCTAAGGATTTGGACGGGAAGTTCGACAACGGTGAGAATGTTCTTCAATATCTGGAACTCGCTCAAGCACGACGAGTCGAACAGAAACAGAAGCGAGTAAATGTTGACTTTCCTATCTGGATGATTCACTCGCTGGACAAGGAAGCCAAGCGCCTTGGTATCCCCAGACAATCTCTGATTAAGATGCTTATTGCCAAACATATAGAAGAAGCCAGAGCATAATCTGAATTCTAACAACCAAATGCAGCAGAACTGCGTATTGGCTTTTAAAGCATGGTTTTGCAGTCTGCTGATTTGAGGTGTTACCTGGTTATATAGGTCTAGTTTCCGAAGAGTTCCCTGCCCTTCCTGAATGCCTCGAGGTTCACCTTCAGCGCCTTCGGAGGCACACGTTCCTCTATCGCCTGCGTCCAGTGTGCCTCATCGATAGGCAGATGGGGCGAGACCGCTCCGATCAGTACGACATTCACTACCCTGAGGTTGCCGAGTTCCTCGGCGATCTCAACTGCGGGAATGAGGGTTACCGGAAGGTTCTCTTTTTCAATTATTTCGTTCACATCCGGATACTCGGCATGCCCTGTATTAACAGTCATGGGAGTGATTTCAAGATCGCAGGCCACAAGCTTTCCGTGAGGAGCAAGGTAGGGAGACCATCTGAGACTTTCCATCTTCTCCATGGAAAGGATTAGATCCGCGCAGCCTTTTTCCACCAGGGGACTGTATATCTTTTCTCCGAAACGGACATGGCTCGATACGCTTCCGCCGCGCTGAGACATTCCATGGACTTCGCTCTTCTTGACATCATTCCCCGCGCGGAGGGCAGCCGCACAGAGGACTTCGCTGGCAAGGAGTATCCCCTGGCCACCGGTTCCGCAGATGATAACATTGGTTACGGATTTCATGACTGTCCTCCCATGTCCTTGGAGATGGCATCTACAGGGCAAACCTGAACACACATATTGCAGTCAGGCCAGCAGAGGTGTTTGCTGATCTCGGGCTTTTCGCCGTCCCAGGTTATGGCGGGACAGCCAAGCTTCATACACAGCTTGCAGCTTATACATTTCTCCGGGTCTACCACTGCAATGCCTTTTCTAATCGGCTTGTAAGCCATTATGCATGGTCTCCTGGTTATTATTACGGAGAGTTCGTCACGGTTCATTTCCTCTTTGAAAACTTTTTCCATTTCCGGCAGATCGTGCGGATCAACAACGCATACGTGCTTTACTCCGCATGCTTTAACAAGTTTTTCCAGATCAAGAACGGGAGCGGGTTCTCCTCGGAGATTCTTTCCTGTGGTAGGGTTTTCCTGTCCTCCTGTCATAGCGGTAAGACTGTTGTCCATGATCATTACTGTACCGGTATTCCCGTTATAGACCATGTCTATAAGTCCGGTTATTCCCGAATGGACGAAAGTTGACTCGCCTATGGCGGCAACAAGTTTTCCCATTCCTTCCCTGCCGACGGCCTTTTCAATTCCTGCTAGAACACCAATGGACGCGCCCATGCATACCGTTGTTTCAAGCGCGTTATGGGGAGGCATAAGCCCAAGAGTATAGCAGCCGATATCACCTGTTGAACTTCCTCCAAGTTTGCTCAGACAATAGAAAGCTCCCCTGTGGGGACATCCGGCACAAAGGGCAGGAGGCCTCGCCGGGAGCTGAATCTCGCTGAAGGTGATTTCCTTTGTCGTTCCGGGGTGAACGGCTTTCCTTACGATCTGGGGGTTCAGTTCTCCCTCAAGCGGAATGATGCTCTTCCCGTCGGCCTCTATGAGGAATCGGGCTTTGATGTTCTCCTCGAGGTAGGGGTCGTTCTCCTCGACAAAGATAATCCTGTCCACCATGTTTATGAACTTCTCTATAAGATTCCAGGGCAATGGATTAGAAAGACCTATCTTAAGCACGCTGGCTTCGGGACTAACTTCTTTGACGTACTGATAGGATATCCCGCTGGTGATTATGCCAAGGGAGGTATCTCCCTCTTCAATTCTGTTCAGAGAACATTCCGCACCCCAGGCGGATATATCTTTAAGCCGCTGCTCAACTCTGCTGTGCATCGCTCTGGCGTGGGCGGGAATAGGGACCCTTTTCTTTATATCCCCCACATAACCCTTTACGGGCACTTCTTTTCGCGGACCCAGTGTCACCATGCTTTTTGAGTGACAGATCCTTGTTGTCAGCCGCAGAAGAACGGGTGTGTCAAAGTCTTCGGAGATCTTCAGGGCCTCACCAACCATATCCTTTGCTTCCTGGCTGTCCGAGGGTTCGAGAACAACTACTTTGGCGGCTTTCCCTATCAGTCTGTTGTCCTGCTCGTTCTGGCTTGAGTGCATCCCCGGGTCATCGGCTGATACTATTACGATACCGCCCGTTGCTCCTATGTAACTGAGCGTGAAAAGGGGGTCAGCTGCAACGTTCAGCCCCACATGCTTCATTGCCGATAGAACCCTTGCTCCCGCGAACGAAGCGCCGGCAACCACTTCAAGCCCTACTTTCTCATTCGGGGCCCACTGAGCGTCTATCTCATCGTACTCTTCGGCGATAGTTTCAAGAATCTCGGTTGAAGGTGTTCCTGGATAGGCTGACGCGAAGTGAACACCGTGTTCCCAGGCCCCTCTCGCCACAGCTTCATTACCAGAAAGAAGAATTGTCCCCTTGTCTATCGTGTTCAGTTTCTTCCTCATTTGCCGCCCTTCATTTCTATCTGTATGACTTTACTTCTTCTACCGAATCAAGAACTCTGAGAACACCTCTCATAAGGGCCTCCAGTTCTTCTTCTCCGGGAAAGATAATGATTTTTCCAAGGTACTCAAGGTTATGTTTCAGCTTGTCGGTCATCCATTTATTGTGTGCTATGCCTCCGGTAATGACAACCGCGTTTACTTTTCCTGCAAGCGCAGCTCCCATCGCTCCGGCTTCCTTTGTTATCTGATAAGCCATTGCTCGAAGCGCCAGATCACATTTGGAGTCGCCTTCCTCAGCCCGTTTCAGAGCCTCGCCCACATGATCGGTACCGGTATAGGCAATAAGGCCTCCGCGCCGGAGCAGCATAACTTTCATCTCGCTCCAGGTGTACTCACCCGACAGGCATAGTTTCGCAAGCCCTGTTGTCGGGAGTGCCCCGACCCTCTGGGGACTGAATGGGCCGCCATCGTTAGCCTGGCTTGTATCTATCATTCTGCCTTCTCTTATTGCGGTGACGGATATTCCGCTTCCGAGGTGAAGTACAACAAGATTCAATTCTCTGAGTTCCAGGCCCAGCATTTGAGCAGCCTTGTAGGCTACCATCCTGATATTCAGTGCGTGGCTGAGGCTGGTCCGCTGCAGGGCTGGAAGACCGGAGAGCCTTGCCTCATCTATCATTTCATCCACGCAGACCGGGTCAACTATATAGGGTTTAACTCCGGCTGCTTTCGCTATTCCGTGGGCAAGAAGAGCTCCGAGATTGGACGGGTGGTCTGCCTGAAGAGTCGATCCTTCTCTTATTGCATCGACCAGCGCTTCGTTCACTTCATAGGTTCCGCTTTCAAGAGATTTGAACGCGCCGCCGCGACCTACAACAGCTGAAAGATCTTTCAGGCTGTAACCTTTTTCCTCTAGAATACGAAGTATAAGGTTCCGTCTGAAATCATGCTGCCCGAAAGTAGAATCGAATCGGGCCAGTTCATCTGGAAGATGTCTGATATTTTCTTCGAAAATAAGTTCGGTTTCCCGGAACAATCCGACCTTTGTTGATGTTCCTCCGGGATTTATCGCGAATATCAGTCTTCCTTTATCAGTCATTTTTCCCTCCTGATACCACTACTCCAAGAGCCAGAGAATTTAGTTTAGTGCGTGGAACATCAGATCTTGAAAGCATGACAACAGGCGCCGCAGCGCCGGCTATCAGCCCGCCCAGCTCCGCGCCTGACATGTACATGAGCCCCTTAGCCAGAATATTGCCGCATGAGATATCGGGGGTTATCAGAATGTTTGCCCTTCCGGCAACTTCTCCAGTAATTCCCTTTATTGCAGCCGACTCAGGATCCATTGCTCCATCGAGGGCAATGGGACCTGCTACAGCAAGGCCGGGAATTCCCTCTGCGGCAATTTCAGCGAACATTACCGTTTCAGGCATTTTCTCGTTCGGGACTTCTACCGCTGCAAGAAGAGCTACAAGAGGCTTTTCCGCTCCAAGTTTCGTTATCACACCGGCTGCGTTCAAAGCTATCTGGCGGGTTGCTTCCATGTCAGGCCTTATGTTCATTCCTCCGTCGGAGATTATCACAAGTCTGTTCTGACTGGGTACCTGCAGAACCGCTACATGGCTGAGTATTCGACCGGTTCGAAGGCCGGTTTCCCTGTTGAGCAGCGCTTTCTGGAAGATGGAGGTTTTCAGCAGACCCTTCATCAGAATATTCGCTTCTCCTGAACGTACAAGTCTAACAGCCTCCAGTGCAGCTTCTTCAGGATCCCCGGAGTCCACTATCTCGATTCCGTCCGGAAGTTTCCTTCCAAGTTCCCGAAGAGTTTCTCTGACCCCGGCTGCAGGCCCCACTATTATGGTTGATGCAATGTTCTCTTCGAAAGCTGTTATCAATGCCTCAATAGACGAAGCATCGTGCCCCATAGGAATGGCGACTCTTGCCTCCGATATCCCTCTCGCGGCCTGTCTGATCTCGTCGAAATTACTGAACAAAAGAACCTCCCTGATGTATGAAACCACTTCTGCAGAAATTCAGTACACTTGATCAGTTAAGAGTATGATTGGAGTGGTCTCAGTCCTGTCATTTTTTGTATTATGTATATTGATTCTGCGGCAGCCAAGGTCACCTTTGTCAGTATGGTGGTAAAATATGACCAAGCAGCTTGTTAAGCACTCTTTTATCAAGGTCCTGGATGCAGCTGTTGCGCTTCTTTTCGATTTCGACGGTGTACTTGCGGACAGCGAGCCGCTCTTCAGAAGATCATGGAATATCGCTCTTGAGCCCTGGGGTCATGAAATATCACCTGAGGATTACTGGAAATACTGGTCTTCTCTTGGAGAAGGTCTTGAAGGCGAGATCAGAAGATACGGACTGAATGGCATTGATGTTTCCATTGCAAGGAAAAGACAGAAAACTATATACGAAAATTTCGTGAATGACGGCCTTGTTCCCCTGTTTCCCGGGACAGTCCGGCTTCTTGAAACTTTTTCTTCAAATGAGGCCGCTTGCAGATGGCAATTCTGTATTGCGTCCAATACCCCTGTCAGACTTATTCGGAACATTCTCCTTGCGGGAGGAGCGAAGATTCCTCTTATAGTAGGGGGAGATAACCTTGAGAAAAAACCCGCTCCGGATATTTTTCTCCGCGCATCTTCGCTGCTTGATGTCAGACCCTCATCAACCCTTGTCTTCGAGGACTCCTGGAAAGGAGTAGCGGCGGCAGAAAAGGGTGGGTTCGTCAGTGTTCTGGTACTTAACAGTCATAACGGAAGGCTTGATATTAAAAGCGAATTCGTTATTGATAGCATACAGTCTGTTCTTGATCTTCTTACAGAAAGGAGCTTGCAATGAATCTTATTCTGGATGGACAGGTATTTGCATTACCCTACATCAGTTTTATCGCAGGCTTGCTGTTCTGTTTTCTTGGAAGGAAGCTGCTTGGAGTAATCGTCATACTTTTCGGATTGATCATAGGATACACATGGGGAGCCTCTCTGCTTGCTGGCGTTATGAACACGACCATTGCATCTTCTCCATGGATACAGTGGGCTGCGGGCATCACCGGCGCTATTCTCGGGCTTGTTGCCTGGAAACTATCCATGTTCCTGATCGGAACCGTGATAGGTCTCTTCATTGCAAGGGGACTTCTCCCGGCCGTACCCGGAATAGCTCACGCAGGAATAGCTCTCACATGCGGTATCCTGGTACACCTTTACAGGGAACCTGTAATTGCTCTGCTTACCGCTGTATCAGGGGCATATATAGCTGCAGGTTCTGCTGTTATACTTATGGACATGGTCGGTTTTCTTAGTGCGGTCGGCATCTCTTCTATATATTCGAACAACGCTGCCCTCTTGGTTATCATTCTGACCGGTATATTCGCATTGACAGGTTACAAGTTCCAGACGCGCGACATCAATGCTTGAGCTGCTGGAGCGAGGGTGGTATATTTTTAAATTCTGCTGATGTTTTCCTTATTTGGAGGTGCAATTGAGCCAGAGACTGATAGACTACGCGATGGTTGCCATCGTAATACTGACCGTTTTCGGGCTCTTCAGGCTTTCAAGAGTACTGATGCAGCGGCTTATCGGGAAGCTGAGAAACAGATATCCTCTTTTCGGAGCTGACCGGATGCTGGTCACAGGACTGCTCTTTCTTCTTACCGGCCTGCTGTTTCTACCTCTGTTCACATCTCTTCTTGCCGTGATAAATCGCGCGCACCTTACCGGCGGCATAGCGCTTCATCTTGTGCTGGTTGCTATCTCTATCATACTTTTCAGTATAGCTGAGGATCTTTTCAGAGATTTCTCATTGTGCCGCTCGGAAAAATACTGGTCGATCGGTAAACATTTCAAATGTGTATCTCTGCCATTCATTCTATTCTGGTCGGCGGGTTCTCTATTTATCAGTCCGCTCTTCTATTCCGGTCTGACTCTCGTTCTGGCGCTTTTTTACCTTTTCGCTCTCTCGT
This sequence comes from Candidatus Fermentibacterota bacterium, assembly GCA_030592645.1. GTDB lineage: Bacteria > Fermentibacterota > Fermentibacteria > Fermentibacterales > JCC-6 > Aegiribacteria. The sequence goes on from JAUVIR010000012.1 coordinate 33,654, forward strand.
GCAGATCCGGTACATGCAGCAGGATCGGGGATAAATCAGGCTGATGGAGGGAAAACAACCTCGAATTCTCCACATTATCACCAAGCTCGCTGTTGGCGGAGCTCAATACAACACTCTTATCTCCACCAGAGATGTAACCGAAAAAGGATATCATTCCGATATTCTTACAGGCTCCGAGAAGCCTTCCGAGGGAGATCTTTTCGCTCTTGCGGAAGAATGGAACCTGAATATCATTACCGCTCCTCATCTAAAGAGGAATATCTCCCCCTTCAGTGATTTTCTTGCACTTTTTGAAATCAGGAAAACTATCAGCAGGGGCGGGTACAATATTGTTCATACCCATGGATCAAAGGCACGCTTCCTTGGAAGGATCGCTGCTGCCGCATCCAGGGGAGTGTTCGTAGTACAGACTGCTCACGGCTGGCCTTTCTACGCCTCTATGAACCGGTTGAAGGAGAAATTCTACGTTAATCTCGAAAAACTTGGCTTCAATCTGGCTCACATAAATATCTGTGTAAGTCCCAAAGATCGTGACAAAGCCCTGGGGCATGGATTAGGTCATTTCGATGATTACAGAATAGTACGCAGCGGAGTGAACTTCGATGAGTTCCGTACCGCAAAAGGCAGCGGTATTGAAGCCAGAGCAAAATTGGGCATTCTCCCCGATGCGAAAGTAATCGGTTCGGTTATGCGTTTCTGCCCGGAAAAGGCTCCTGATATTTTCATAAAGGTCGCGGCAGAAGTAATAAAAACTAAGCCTGACTGCCTCTTCATCCTTGTAGGAGATGGTCCTCTCCGAGAACAGACGGAGGATCTGATCAATTCGATGGGACTCAATGATAACATTATCCTTCTTGGAAGCAGAAAAGATGTTGCCGGTATCCTTCCGGCTTTTGATGTTTTTCTGATCACTTCCCGTACCGAGGGCCTTCCCAGAGCGCTTCTGGAATCTCTTGCTGCCGGGATTCCTGTTGTTTCCACAAATGTTGGCGGAATAAATGAACTGATCTGTGACGGCCGTAATGGTTTTCTTTCGGATGAAGGTGACATTGATTCCCTTGCCGCAGATGTGAACAGAATCCTGGACTATCCGGCCGTAACAAAAGAAATGATGGCTCATACAGATGAAAATCTTGAGCCCTTCTCTGCAAAACAGATGGTTGCTGATCTCTATTCATTGTATACACAACTGATGTCACCATCGATGAACGTTGTGTTTTTGTGTGATGATGAACCTTTTAACATCCCAAGGACAATTGCACGAGTTATCAGGAAGAGACCATTTAACAGGTATACACTGGTGTCTCTCCGTGGGCATGGTTCTCTTGCGAAACCTGTTCAGAATATCAGACGATACATGAGTCTCTATGGCCGCTTCGGATTTTTTGTTCAATTATTCAGATTCGCTGCTCTGAAGATATCTGGTATGTTATTGGTGCCAACTAGATTCTCCCACTCTCTGCGGCAGACTGCAAGACGAGAACACGCCGATTACATCGCTCTTGGCAAGCTCAATTCAAAGAAATCCAGAGATTACCTCAGATCACTTGACCCGGATGTATTTATATCGGTAGCCTGCCCGCAGATACTAGGGAAGAAAATCCTGCAGATTCCCCAGCGCGGAGCCTGGAACGTACACTCGGCCCTTCTTCCGCGAAATAGAGGTATGCTGCCGACTTTCTGGTCTCTGGTCAACGGAGATACCCCCGGTGTAACTCTCCATAAAATGGTTCCGAAACTCGATGCGGGCAAGATTCTGCTCCAGAGAAGCATTGACTGTTCAATAAACGACACTACTCTTCATCAGCTCCTCGATAGAACAAAGCATCTTGCCGCCGATGTAATATCTGAGGGCCTTGATCTTCTCGACAAGGACGACTATACGCTCATTCCAAATCCTGCTGAGGATGCCACTATGAATAGATTCCCATCGAGGGAGGATATTCAGAGATTCGAATGGCTGGGCGGGAAGGTTACCGGTATCAGGAAAGAGCGTCCGAAAGTTGCTGTTTCATTCGATGTTGAGGAATGGTTTCAGACGCATGCAGCTAGAAAGTGGTATCCCCACGACAAATGGGACCAGCTAGACAGCAGGATAGACCATATCCTGGATAGGATTCTCGGCATCCTCGATGACCATAAAGCCAGGGCCACTTTCTTCTTTCTGGGTTGGATAGTTGAGCGTCATCCTGATCTTGTGCTCAGGATTCTCAGCAAAGGTCATGAAATAGGCTACCATGGATACAATCATGTTGAGCTTACATCACTGACAAAGGACGAATTCAAGGATAACCTTGATAGATTCTTGAAACTGGTCGATTCTCTTTCTATTCCTGTTCCTGTCGGTTTCAGGGCTCCAAGTTTTTCCATGAAAGGAGAAACTTCCTGGGTCATTGATGATATAGTAGCCAGTGGTTTCAAGTATGACAGCAGTGTATATCCTATGTTTAAGATGCGCTATGGGATACCGGAAGCTCCACAGATACCGTTCAAACTCATTGGAGAGCGAAGCTCTATCGTAGAGCTTCCTCTTGCATCAGTATCTATTGCCGGGCTGAAGGTCCCTGTTGCAGGAGGCGCATATTTCAGGTTCTACCCCGGGGTTATACATAAAATGCTGCTTGGGTCTGTAGCCAGTACCAATAGAACGCCTGTCCTGTATTTTCATCCATGGGAAATCGATTCAATCAATATTTCCAGCAGGATGAACCTTTTTCAGAGGATCAGGCAGCATCACAATTCCGGTCAGAACACCATTTCAAAACTGCACGAAATACTTAAACGCTACAGGGGCATTACTTTAAAAGAACTTGCAGAGGGTCTGAGGGAGACTGACCTGCCTGATTTCAAACTGTGAAAAACCGCCTGATTAAAGACATCAGGCGGTTTTCATACTTTAAGATCAGGTCAGCTTTACGGAGCGTCTATAGCTCCAACCGGACAGGCGGGAACACAAGCTCCGCAATCTATACATGTCTCGGGGTCTATCGAATATTTATCCCCTTCACTTATTGCATCAACGGGACATTCCGGCTTGCACGCTCCGCAGGCAATACACTCATCGTTAATCTTATGTGCCATTAGTACTCCTTTCGTTCCTTCTTATAGATATTGAATATTCACTGCTGCATTACGAGCGATTATATCCGCTCTATTAATAATGGTCAATATTTTCCGTTTCTGGCTTCTGCCCCTGATCTGATAATAATAAGAATCCTGTCCAGCTCATCAAGATTGTGATAGCTGATCTCTATTCTGCCAGCTTTGTTTTTTCCCTTTATTCTAACCTTTGTTTTCAGAATTCTCTGCAGATTTTCCTGAAGCTTTCTGATTTCAGCCGTTTCCGTCATTGAAAACTTTTTTATCGCTTTTCCCTTTTTCGAATTCAGCTTTCGAACCTTCTCTTCGATCAGCCGTACGGATATTCCTCTCTTAACCGCGAAAGCCGCCACCCGTGATACAAGCGCTTTATCTGAAAGCCCCAGTAGCGCTCTTCCGTGCCCCATACTCAGCTGACCGGTCCTCAGAAGATCGAGCACCTGGTCCGGAAGGTCCAGAAGTCTCTGATAATTCGCCACCGCAGAACGGCTGATGCCTACTATTTCTCCCATTTTTTCCTGGGTGAGGCTGAACTCTGAAGAAAGCCTCTGAAACGCCTCAGCCTTCTCTACGGGACCAAGATCCTGGCGCTGTATATTTTCCACCAGAGCAAGCGCAAGCATCTGCTGGTCATCAGCTTCCCTGATGACAACCGGTACTTTCTTTAAACGCGCTTCGTGCGCTGCTCTCAATCGCCGTTCTCCGGCAATCAGCTGATATCGTCCTTTTCTCCTTCTTATTACAAGCGGCTGAAGTATCCCCTGAGAAATTATGGATCTTGCCAGGGATTCAATATCTTCTTTATTCCATTGTTTCCTGGGCTGAAAAGGATTTGGATCTATAAGATCTATATCAACTTCCCCTGGATTCAATTTAGCATCATCGATGATACCTGGAAAGATCTCTTCCATACCCTTCCCAAGCGCTCTTCTTTTTCGCTTTGTCATCTGTTCATCACCTCCCTGGCCAGATCAAAGTAACTTAAAGCTCCTTTCGACTTAGCGTCGTACATAAGCGCTGGAATTCCATAACTAGGTGCTTCACTAAGCTTTACGTTCCTTGGGATATATGTGTTGAAAAGAGTGGACCCCATAAATTCTCTAACTTCCTCCTCTACTTCACGGCTGAGTATAAGCCTTCTGTCAAACATCGTGAGGACAACTCCGCTTATTTTTAATCCGGGATTCCAGAGCTGCCTGATATTCTTCACTGTGTCCATCAGGTGTGAAAGACCTTCCAGAGCATAGTACTCGCTCTGAAGTGTTACAAGAACCTCATTTGATGCAACCAGTGCATTGATGGTAAGTAAACCCAGCGAAGGAGGACAATCAATAAGTACGTAATCGAACTTGTCCGTACTTTCCTCCAGAGCTTCCTTCAGGAGATACTCTCTCTCCTCAGCGCTCGCGAGTTCAATCTCCAGACCGGAAAGATCTCTGGATCCAGGAATAATCATAAGTCCATCAACACCTGTAGGTTTCACAACTTCATTAAGACTGCTTTCTCCGAGAATAAGCGAATTTATGTTGTTTCCCTGCGTTTCGCGTATCCCCAATCCTGAAGTTGCATTAACCTGAGGATCAAAGTCTATCAGAAGGACATCGCAGTCGTTCATTGCAAGGCTTGCCCCGAGGTTGATAACCGTAGTTGTTTTTCCTACGCCGCCTTTCTGGTTAGCCACTGCTATTACCCTGGATGCCGTCATGAAATTCCTTTACTGAGTAATGGTATCTGAAGTAGATATGTTCTTATAAAATGACCTTTGATAATACGAATCAGACTCGATACTGCACCAGAAACCCACCGCGGTCAAGCGGTGGACAATTGAGTTCAACATAACTTTCAAATTCCTCATTACCAGATATTTCTGGTTGCCTGTATACAAGGATAGAGCCCTTTCCGGAAATTACTCCTATTCTCGCAAGCAACGAGGCAGGAGGGGCTACAGCCCTGGCTACGAATTGCTTCACGTCTTCTTCCGGATCGAAATCCTCAAGTCTGATCAGAACTGTCTTGCAGTTTTCAAGACCAAGTTCAGATGAAGCGTAATCAAGGAACAGATACCTCTTTCTCCTTGGTTCAAGAAGTATCATGCGAAATCCCATGATCGCAAGGATCATTCCGGGGAATCCGTTCCCGCTTCCTATATCGACAACTGCATCATCCTTATTAAGCAGAAGGGCATACTGTATTGATTCCAGGAAATGCCTTCTCCACAACCTGCCTCTTTCCCGCGGTCCAATCAGATTGATTCTTGCAGATCTATCAAGAAGTATCCCGGCGAACTTTCCGAAAAGTTCAAGTTGTTTTCCGTCTACAGCGGCGTTCAGTTCTTCAATGTCTTCTATCATAGCGTTGAATGGGGGAAACGAAAGGGGAAATTGTTTCACGTGGAACGCTGCCTGCCCAGATATATCAGAAGCCCGTGCAGGTCGGTCGGTCTTATTCCCGGGATTCTCTCCGCTCGCGCAAGGGTTTCCGGTCTTTCCCTTTCCAGAACTTCCCTTGCCTCCCAGCATATTTCATCTATCTCCATGTAGGAACTGATTTCTCTGAGGTCGATCCTGTCCAGGTTTCTTCTGGATTCATGCCTCCTGAGGTTTCTCTCTATATAGCCTCTGTATTTTTCGTCCAGAAGTACTGACAGAAGGACTTTCTGATCCCGTTCAGCCAGAGATTCAGCCCGGGCACCAACAGCTTCAACGGTTACTCCTGGTCTTCTGCACCATTTGGAGAGCCTCATCCCGTCAGCCGTCTCGCTTTCGAGTATGCTGCAGATAAGTTCGGCTTCCTTCAGATTGGCTGACAGGAGTTCTTTCTTGTCTTCAGACAGTATCCCGAACCGGTTTCCCAGAAGGTAAAGCCGCCTGTCTGCATTGTCCTGTCTTAAATGAAGCCTGTTCTCAGCTCTTGATGAAAACATTCTGTAAGGCTCGTCCGCTCCCTTGCTTACTATATCGTCTATCATTACCCCTATGTACGAATTCATTCTGGATAGCTTCAGCGGTTCACTTTTTTTTGCGGTTCGAGCGGCGTTGGCTCCGGCAACCAATCCAAGCCCCGCGGCTTCTTCGTATCCGGAAGTTCCGCATATCTGCCCGGCTGCAAACACATTATCTGTTTTTCTCAACCTGAGCGTATCATCAATTTCAGAGAAGTGAAAGTAAGAATACTCAACTGCATAACCGTAATCAGATATTTCAGCGCTTTTAAATCCCCTCAGCGATCTAACCATTTTTATCTGCGCTTCCCTTGGAAGGCTGGTTGAAAGCCCGTTCAGGTAGAAATCTCTCGACTTGTATCCCATCGGTTCAACGTATATTCTGTGTCTCTGTCTATCAGGAAATTTGACAACCTTATCCTCGTAACTCGGACAGTACCTTGGTCCTGTACCCTCTATTCTTCCCGCCATCAGTGGAGATAGATGAAGATAATCCTTTGCTATATTCATCGTGTTTACGTCGGTATACGTTATGTAGCACACCTCTCCCTCCCTGTCCGGCATACCTTTTCCGAAACTGAAAGTGAAATCCGTATCTTCTGACCGCTGTACTTCAAGTTCTGAGGTATTCACCGTGCTTCTTACGATTCTTGCGGGAGTACCCGTCTTAAATCGTTCCACGTGAAACATTCTTTCTGCGAGGTCCCGCTCCAGCGCATCTGCAGAGATATCTCCTATTCTCCCGCCTTTCCAGTGTTCATCTCCTCTGAAAAGCCTGCCCCGGAGGAATGTCCCTGCGGCCAGTACTACTGTTTTTCCCTTAACGATCCCGCATCCTCTGCACTTTACTCCAGAAACTCTTTCTGTGTCACCGCTGAGGCCCGTAACAACGTCCTCTATAATTTCTATTCCGTTATTTTCTATGTATAACTGCTGTGCCCTTGCATACTCCGCAGCATCCGATTGAACTCTCGGACCCCACACAGCAGGTCCCTTTCTTCTGTTCAGCATCCTAAAATGCAGCGATGTGGCATCGGCTGATCGTGCCATTGATCCATCAAGCGCGTCGATTTCGCGGACGATAGTCCCCTTGGCGATTCCTCCAATTGCGGGATTACACGACATTTCACCTATCCGGCTTGCCTTCGCTGATATCAGAACAACTCTGCAGTCTGCTCTTCTTGCTGCGAGCGCAGCTTCAATTCCTGCATGTCCCCCGCCGACTACAATTACATCAGGGGTGTCGATCATTTTCCCACACACATACCGGACAGCGCCCGCTCAACGCTCAACTGTATGTTCTCTCCCCTGCCGAGAATTCGTCTGGCTTCGATCTCGGCTTCGCTCAGAAGTTCTGCCGCAAGTCCATATTCCCCGGATGATATGAAATTGAAAGACTCTTCTATGCTGCCAGCTATCCTGTCTGCGGCTCCTGAGAGAGACATGCTCCCTGGAATTCTTGACAGGATCGTCTTCAGTTCCTCCAGTCCCTCACCTGAGATCGCCGATACGTTCAGGAAATCGGCTGTTTCCCTTTTAACGGTCAGATCACTTTTAGCGGCGATTTCAATTATCTCTCCGGCTCTTTTTCTTACTTTACCTGGAGGCGGTGTCTTGGCTCCAACTGACATCCAGATAACTCTTTCCGTTCCATCAAGTCCGTCGATAACTGCTTCCGATGCCGTTCTGTCCAATCCAAGTCCATCCGTTCCGGCAGTATCGCAGAGCTGCATTTTTCGGCCGCTGATTTCAATAATACAGCTCGATCCGTCTCGCGTGGTGCCCGGCTCCCCGGATACCAGAGCTCTGCCTTTTCCGCTCAGCAGATTGAAAAGCGTGGATTTTCCCGAATTCATCGGACCCATAAGCATTACTCTGCCCCTTTTCTCAATGGATGCAGCTTCTCTTTTAAAAACTCCCGCTCTGCCTGTCAGCTCGTCGAATATTCTCCCGATTACGTTGTCATCTCCGTCCAGATGCGCTTCACCGAATTCAATAATACCTTCAACAGTTTCCCTTGCTCTTTCTATCCCGGAAAGGAGTTCCATGCAGCTGATTTCCGTTTCCCCGTTGAAGGTTGTCTGTTCCCTCTCTGTATCCCATAATGCTGCAAGTGCTATTATTTGAACGGCGCTAAGTTTTCCATTACCGAATGCCCTTCTCGCGAACTCACCCGGCTCGGCTTTTCTTGCACCGTTCTTTATCAGTATTTCCATTATTGTTCTGATCGATCGCGGTATTCCGTGACAGATGATCTCGACCATCTCTTCTCCGGTGAAACTGCTTCCCCGGGGCCAGGAAACAGCGACGACCTCGTCAACGGTTCTGCCTTCCTCGAAAATCCTTCCGACCTTTCTTCGCATTCCCCTCAGCCGGTTCTTTTCTAAGGACATGATGTTTTCCAGAAGTTCAAAGGATCCGCTACCGCTGATCCTTATGACAGAAAGCGCGGATGTTCCCTCTGGTGTTGCAACCGCACAGATGATCTCGGGTGACATTGTATTCACATCTTACTCTTCCATGCAGAACATATCACTGAGAATACTTCAGCTCTTAACGGCCTCGAGCTTTTTCTTGATAAGCTGCTGCTGCCATATTGTCAGCAGGCTGTTGCTGAACCAGTACATGGTCAGGCCTGCCGGGAACCTCATGAAAAGGAATGTCATGAATATCGGCATCATGTACATCATACCCTTCTGGCTCTGATCGGTCATGGTCATCTTCTGCTGAAGGAACATCGCTATTCCCATTAGAAGAGCAAGTATGCCGACGCCATGAAGTCCCAGTATCGGAGTCTGGAATGGAATCAGTATTTCCGGTTTTGACAGATCTTGAATCCATAGCATGAATGGTGCTCCCCGCAGCTGCACAGAATTGGCAAGAACACGGTACAGAGCAAAGAATACAGGCATCTGCATAATGAGTGGAAGGCATCCTCCAAGGGGATTCACTCCTTCCTCGCGGTAAAGTTTCTGCATCGCGCTCTGCAGAGCCTTCGGGTCGTTCTTAAACTTTACCTGCAGTTCCTTCATCTTGGGCTGTACCTGTTTAAGCATTGCCATCGATTTGAAACTCTTAGTCGTAAGCGGCATTAGAACAAGTTTAAGCACTATTGCCAGCAGTATTATCTTGATCCCCCAGTTGCTGACGAACGATAGCACTGATGTGCAGAACCAGAAAAGCAGTCTTCCTATATCCCTGATTATCGGCCAGCCGAAATCCACCAGCCTGCTTGTGTCCCTGCCCAGCGCTCTCAGTCTGCTGTAATCAAGAGGTCCTGCGTATACAAATATCCTGTTATCCTGCAGGCCTATTGATGGAGATTCATCTTCCTCCGATGCGTAGAGGAATCCATACGCTCTATCGTAGGATTGGGGCATCATAATAATCGCAAAATACTGTGATCTCGCTGCAATCCACTCTACATTACCTACTTGTGCGTCCTCTGTAATGCTGTTCGAGCCTTTGCTTTTTACCTTCTCCGCGTTCCATTGAGCTTTGAAATATCTTGAAAGATTGGAATTCATTTCGCTTACAGGGAGAATTCCAGCGTTCAGCGTTGTTGTTTCTGTTAAGCCCTCTGTCTCGTAAAGGAAACCGTACTGCCCGGGAGTGAATGTATACTTTACCTCCGTTTCGCCTGAGGGGTCGATGAATACAAGCGTCTGCGGAATTTCTCTGATAAGAACAGTATCTTCCGAAAGGGTTTCAAAAAAGGTGCTGTTACGTATCCAGCGGTTTCCGTTGAAGTTGATGCTTTCCCCGCTTCCGGCACCCGGGATGTCTTCATACTGGGGTAATTTCCATCCTGTTACAGTTCCACCTATGGTTGAAATATCGGCTTCAACTATTACATTATCACCATCATATATGATAACCTTAATTACTCTTTCGTCAGGTAATATTTCTTCTATATCAGTATTATGTGTTTTATCAGAAGCTATCTCATCGTTTTGTTTATCAACAGATGCCGAGTCGTCCAGCACCGGCAGTTGTTCCTGCTGAACGTATTCAATCGGCTGCGGCGAGGTCTGCGAACTGTCCGGTGTTCTCGATTTCCCCATGAACTGCCAGCTGATAAACAGCACCGCTGCCATTAATGCGGCAGCAAGAAGTAGCCTCTTTTGATCACTCATTTACGCTTCTCCCATTTGTCCGGAACAGGATCGTATCCGCCTTGTCTGAATGGATGGCATCGGAGCAGGCGCAATGTCGCCAGTTTCAGTCCTCTGATGACTCCGTACCTCCTTATAGCAGTTTCCGCATAAACACTGCAAGTCGGGTTGTATATGCAGCTCGACGGGAACGCCGGCGATATGAATCTCCTGTATCCTTTGATTGTAGCTATTAGTAAAGACGCTGTCGCTCGTTTTATTCTGCAGCCTTTTTCACTCATTACATTTTCTTTTCAGCGGGTATCGCTTTCTATTGCGGACACCATCTTCTCATAATCAGCTTTTATGTCCGCCCATCTTGCATCCCGCAGCTTTCCTGCCGGTAATATAACAATATCCGCTCCGACACTTTTAGCACTCTGTGCCGCAGCAAGGCCTTTAATCCTTCTTCTCAGCAGGTTTCTCTTCACCGCATTTCCGCTTTTTGCGGATAGTGAAAACCCCAGACGTATATTGCCCAGGGTATTCTTAATATATACAGCCCTGAATGATACACCCCTGAAAGCTTTACCTTTCCTGAAAACTCTTCTGAACTGGTAACCTTTTTTCAGGGTTCTCTCTATCTTTATCAGGGAATCAATTTCTTTCTTCCCTTTCTCCTTCTTGCATTGATCGTTCTTCTGCCGCTCTTGGTCGACATTCTCTTCCGGAATCCATGTCTTCTTGCTTTCGAGAGGTTGCTTGGCTGAAAGGTTCTTTTCATTAATCATCACTCTTTCCTGAATCCCCGCCTTGACGGCGGTGGGATTACTGCATCAGTTTCAACGGTCAGGTAAATATCTATCTCTGGAGTCAACGATTGTGAAAGTTAGCCAATATAATCATATATGTCAAGTATTTGAGTGCACTCTTTTCAGATACCGCAAGGTTTTCAACATTATGTGCTCGCTTGAAATGCGTTTTTTCTTTAAGTTGCTGGATTTCATAAAGTTATCGTATATACCAGGTGTTGATATCCCTGTTGATAAGTATCGTTGTTTGCTGCATGCTATCACTTTACGCTGCATTCTTTGATTGGAACATTAATGGATAATTTCAATCCCACTGACTTATGGAACATGTGTCTTCTGGAGGCCGAAAAAAGACTTGAATCCACCGAATTCGAAGCATGGCTGAAGAATTCAACCTACGAAGACATCAATGGTACAAGACTTGTTATCAGGTTCCGAAACTCTTTTGTCGCAGGACATGCCAAAGACCGCTTCGGAAGTATGCTGGAGGAAATTATCCGAACTATTTCCCAAAGGAGCGAACTTGCTCTTCAGTTCATAGGAGATCCTGCTGAACCGGGTCCTTCGGGTACAGAAAGGCTTACCCTTAATAGAGAGCCTCCTTCTTCCAATTACAGTTTCCTTCGCTCTAATTATACTTTCGATCATTTCGTCGTAGGTCCCAGTAATCAGCTGGCTCATGCGGGAGCTCTTGCGGTCAGTCGCGATATCGGTTCTACAAATTATAACCCTCTATTCATTTACGGAGGTGTCGGCCTCGGTAAGACTCATCTTATCCAGGCTATAGCGCATCGCCTGAGACAGGAAGGCTCAAAGAGAACTTTCAGATACATTTCTACTGAGCTTCTTGTTGAAACTTTCATTAAGTGTGTGCTGCAGAATGACTATACTCTATTCCGGAAGCTCTTCCATGGTATCGACTATTTTCTTATGGATGATATACAGTTCCTCAAAGGAAAGGTTGAAACACAGGAGGCGTTCTTTCATCGTTTCAACGAGCTTCATCAGCAGGGGAAACAAATCGTTCTCACATCGGACAGACCTCCACACGAACTTCCCGATCTTCCCGAAAGGCTGATAAGCCGTTTTCAGTCCGGGCTTGTCGCGGATATCAAACCTCCTGAATATGAGACACGTCTGGCTATCCTTCAGCTTCTTGTAAGAGACGAAGAGCTGGAAGTAAGCCTGGATGTGCTTGATTTCATAGCATCTTCAATAAGGAAGAATGTTAGACAGTTGTCCGGTGTGATCCACAGACTCGCCGCAATGTCCAGGCTTACCGGGTGCAAGGTGGATATGGATCTTGCTCAGAAGGAAATCCGTTCTTCACTTGGCACCATTACAAGAAGGCTGACTGCTGGTACTATTACTTCTGTTGTTGCGGAAAGTTTCGATGTTTTGCCAAAGCAGCTCAAAGGATCGGATAGAAAACATAATGTTCTTATACCAAGACAGGTGTCAATGTCACTTATTCGGGAACTTACTTCCTTGTCTCTTATGGAGATAGGTTCATTTTTCTCTGGAAGACATCATTCCACTATCCTTAATTCAATAGACAGGATCAAGGAACTCAAAGAGAACGATCCAGAACTCGAAAGAAAAATTGAAGAAATACGAAGTAAACTTATTTCAATCTGAAAATATCTAAACTGTCTATCGAAAGTTGTGTAAAACCATCTATTCCGGAATGTAGAAAACCCTCTTCTGTGGAAAAGTCTTATTTCACTATCACGTTTTCAACATTTCTTCAACACTAACATTAACTCCTGTCTTTTCCGCATGTGACATGTCCACATATCCACATGTATAATAACTATCATTATTGTTCTAAAATTACTGTATTCATAAAGCTGGAGGATATCCCATGATTAAACTTCTTGTTAACCATTCCGACTTGCTAAAAGGTCTTAATTGTGTAGCAACTGCCCTCCCTACAAGAAGCAGTCTTCCTTACCTCACTAACGTTCTTCTTGAAACAGATGGAGAAACACTTCGGTTATCAGCAACCGATCTGGATACTACGGTTATTACAACAATTCCAGCGTCAATTACAACTTCAGGATCAATTACACTTCCGGGAAAGAAACTGCACGAAATAGTACGTGAACTGTCTGAAGAGGAAGTTCGTTTAAGCGGTACAGGCAATAGAATAACAATAAGCTGCGGAAATGGTTCTTTCACACTCAGCGGTAATTCCAGCGAGCAATTTCCATCCCTTCCATCAAAAAGTGATGTTGAGCCGGCATCAATTCCTGTCGACATCTTTGCTGACGCAATAAGGAAAACGTCTTATGCGGTAGCAAGAGACGATTACAGGGCAACTCTGAATGGCGCACTTCTTGACATCGATGAAAATGGATTTGAAATGGTCGCTACCGACGGACACAGGCTCAGCTGTATTACTCTTGGAAGTATTACCGCTCCCGTTAATATCCATGCTCTTGTCACACAGAAAGCTCTTAACCTTTTCGCAAAATTAGCTTCCGAAGGTGACGTTCTTATAAGTTACAAGGGTTCTCAGATTTCTTTTGAATTTGGTAATACTGTAATTTTCAGCAGAACAATAGACGGAGAATACCCTCCATACAAAAAAGTTATTCCCCAGGATAACGACTCTGTTCTCTCTACAGATAGAAGTGATCTGATATCGGTACTCAGAAGAGTCAAGACTATGGCAAACCCGACAACACACCAGATAAAATTCTCACTTGAACCGGGTAAGGTTCTCGTTCATTCGGAAAGCGCTGACGCAGGAGATGCCCAGGAAGACCTTGCTGCTGAGTATGCGGGAAGTCCGTTTCAGATAGGTTTTAATGGAAATTTCCTCATGGAAATACTTCGAAACATGAGTTGCTCCAGAATATCGATGATGATGAAAGACAGCAATACGGCGGTGGTGATAAAGGACGAGGAGGAATCAGATGATTCCGATTCATATCTCGCTCTGATTATGCCCGTCAAACTGTCAAAGGTTGCTGAAGAATAGTATCCGGTACTGCAGTGAAGAAAATAGACAGCCTTCTTCCGGATGTATTGAGAAATTTCAGTCTGGATATATACCAGAAAAGAAACAGTGCTGTCAGTATGTGGAAAGATATAGCGGGAGTCGAATTAGCATCTTTTGTAAAGCCTGTGGGCTTCGACGGATCTGTGCTTCTGCTGAAAATCATTCATCCGGCGGCATCAATGGAGATTGTACTGAGAAAGAAGGAAATACTGCACAAACTGAATTCAGTGCGGGATGAGGAACTGTTCACCGATCTGAAAACAGTGTAGCGGGAAAGGTGGAAGGTAACAGTTTGACCGAGAACAATACAAATTATGACGCGAACTCGATCAAAGTTCTGAAGGGACTTGAACATGTCAGAAAAAGGCCGAGTATGTATATCGGCTCAACATCGCAGACATGTCTTCACCACCTGGTCTGGGAGGTAGTTGATAACAGTATTGATGAGGCTCAATCAGGTTTCTGTTCTTCAATAGATGTGATGCTGTACGCTGACGGTTCGATCTCAGTTAACGACAACGGACGAGGAATTCCGATAGAGATGCACGAAAGCGGCAAGACAGCGCTTGAAGTGGTTATGACGACCCTGCATGCCGGAGGGAAATTCGACAATACAGCGTACAAAACATCAGGAGGGCTTCACGGTGTCGGCGTAAGCGTTGTCAACGCTCTGTCGTTATGGCTGTCCGTTGAGGTTCATAAAGGCGGGAATATATATCGACAGAGTTTTAATCGCGGGGAACCTGATGGACCGCAAGAGAATATAGGCAAAACGGATATTACGGGAACAATAATCAGGTTCATGCCGGATTACGAAGAGATCTTCGAAACCTCTATGCTTAACTTTGAAACGTTGTCCGGCAGACTTCGCGAACTCGCGTATCTGAATAACGGATTGAAGCTAACTATTTCCGATAAAAGACGAACGAACGCGGAAAGGCTGGAGGAGTACTGCTTCGAAGGAGGTCTGAGTTCGTTCGTATCGTATATAAACGAAGCTCATACCACACTTCATGATCCTGTGAGAATTAGCGGAGAGTTCGATCTTGATGAGGATGGACTTATAATTATTGATGTAGCGCTTCAATACAATAAAGCCTTCCAGGAAGACATTTTCTCTTTTGTGAACAACATCAATACAATTGATGGCGGTACGCACCTGTCTGGAATGAAATCGGCTCTCACAAGAACCCTGAATGAATATGCCACATCAAACAGCATGTTCAACAGCAAGGATGATACATTCTCCGGAAGTGATGTAAGAGAGGGTCTGGCGGCTGTAATAAGTGTAAAGATCCCAGATCCGCAATTCGAGGGTCAAACGAAAACCAGGCTTGGGAACAGAAATGTTCAAGGAGCTGTACTTTCCCACGTAAGCAGGGGGATATCAACTTTCCTCGAAGAAAACCCCTCTATCGCCAGAAACATCATTCAGAAATGCCTTCTTAACCATAGCTCCCGACAGGCCGCAAAAAAAGCCAGGGAACTTACAAGAAGGAAATCCGCACTTGAAACAGCAGCTCTTCCGGGAAAACTGGCCGATTGCTCCGTGAACAACCCGGAGGAAGCAGAGCTTTTCATTGTAGAGGGAAATTCTGCCGGAGGTTCAGCGAAACAGGGCCGTAACAGACACTTCCAGGCTATACTTCCACTAAGAGGAAAGATTATCAATGTAGAGAAAGCACACCTTGCAAAAGTACTGAAGAACAACGAAATAAGGACCATCATCACTGCAGCCGGAACGGGTATCGAAGAGGATTTTGATATAAGCAACCTCAGGTACCATAAAATAATCATCATGACAGATGCCGATGTTGATGGATCTCACATAAGAACTCTACTTCTTACGTTCTTTTACAGGCACATGATAGAACTGATAGAAAACGGATATATCTATATTGCGCAACCGCCACTGTACCTTCTGAAGAAGGGGAGTGTAAAGAGATACGCATATAATGAAGCAGAGAGAATAGAAATAGCAGAGGAGCTCGGAAATACCGGCATCACAATGCAGAGATACAAAGGACTGGGTGAAATGAACCCGGATCAGCTATGGGCAACAACGATGGATCCCGAAAGACGGGTCCTTCTGAAGGTAAGGCTTGAGAACGTAATGGAGGCCAGTCATATTTTCTCCGTTCTCATGGGAGATGATGTGGAGCCGAGGCGTGAGTTCATACAGCAGCATGCAGCTGACGTGATGAATCTTGATGTATAGTGTCCCTTCAGTTGAAAGGACAGAGAACAACCTATGAATAAACCAGAAGGAACCTCAGTATGACCGAAAAGGTTGAAGAAGATCAGTTGAACAGCAGTCATATAGGCAAACCGGATATCATTGATATAGAAGAGGAAATGAAACGCTCATACATGGATTATTCCATGAGCGTAATAGTTTCAAGAGCATTGCCGGATGTAAGAGATGGACTGAAACCGGTACACAGAAGAATTCTCTATTCGATGTACGAACAGAAACTGACCTACAAAAGGGCGTACAGGAAATCAGCTACGGTTGTTGGTAATGTTCTGGGTAAATATCATCCTCACGGGGACTCCGCAGTTTACGACGCAATGGTTAGAATGGCACAGGATTTCTCATTACTGCACCCTCTTGTGGATGGACAGGGTAACTTCGGATCAATAGATGGCGATCCGGCAGCAGCATACAGATACACTGAGGCAAGAATGTCCAGGATAGGTGCGGAAATGCTTCGTGATATCGACAAAGAAACCGTCGAGCTGGTTCCCAATTTCGACGATCGTCTGAAGGAACCGTCCATACTTCCATCCGGAATACCGAATCTTCTTGTTAACGGCTCGTCCGGTATTGCGGTCGGAATGGCTACAAACATCCCCCCGCATAACCTTCGAGAGATAGTTGACGCATGCTGCAGCATCATCGAGAACCCGGACCTAACCGAAGAGGAGCTTTTCAGCATAGTAAAGGGTCCGGATTTCCCGACCGGCGGTATCATTATGGGTATGAGGGGCATCAGGGATTGCTACAGGACAGGAAAGGGGTCTATCCGTGTCCGCGGCAAAGTCAGTATCGAAGAAGCCCCAAGGGGCAGGGAAGCCATAATCATTACTGAGATACCGTATCAGGTGAACAAGACCAGGCTCATAGAGAGTATAGCAGACCTTGTAAAGCAGAAAAAAATCGTATCCATAGCTGATCTCCGCGATGAGTCCGACAGAGAGGGCATGCGCATAGTCATTATTCTGAAGAATGATGCTCTTTCCGAAGTGGTTCTGAACCAGCTTTACAAGCATACCACTCTTTCAAAGACATTCGGGGCAAACTGCCTTGCGCTCTGCAGCGGAAGGCCGCTGAGGCTTACGCTGCGCGATTTTCTGGACCATTACATTGACCACAGACATGATGTTATTGAGAGGCGTGTTAAGTTCGATCTTGCGAAGGCGGAAGCGAGATCCCACATCGTGGAAGGCTTGCTGAAGGCGCAGGATTCAATAGAAGAGGTTATCAGGGTCATAAGGGAATCCGATAATACTGATGAAGCCAGATCCGCGCTGGTTGAAGGGTTCGGATTCTCCGAGATCCAGGCCCAGGCGATACTTGATATGCGCCTGAGAAGACTTACGGGTTTAGAACGGGATGAGCTGGAGAAAGAGTACAGCGAACTCAAAACCCTTCTGGCAGAACTCAAGGAAATCGCAGCAAGCAAATTGAAAAGGATGAGGATCATTGCTGACGAACTCTCGGCTGTCGCCGAAGAGTACGGCTGCTCCCGAAAAACGGAAATATTACCTTACGCACCGGGAGAAATTGATATAGAAGACCTGATCCCGGACGATGAGATGGTAATCACCGTTTCGCGAGAGGGTTACATCAAAAGACTCTCGTCGGATACGTACAAAATCCAGCACAGGGGCGGCAAGGGTATTACCGGGGCAAAAACCCGGGAAGAGGATGCCCTGGAACAGATATTCATTTCTTCAAATCACAGCTATATCCTGTTTTTCACCAACCAGGGAAGATGCTACTGGCTCAAAGTGTACAGGATACCCGAAGCGGGCCGCATAAGTAAAGGAAAAGCTATAGTTAACCTTCTGGACCTTGAGCCGGAGGAAAGACCGGTTGCCAACGTCTGCGTGAAGGAGTTCGATGAGGATCGATTCATCGTTATGGCAACCAGCAATGGTCTGGTGAAGAAGACGCCTCTATCCAGCTACAGCCACCCGAGGAGAAATGGAATATGGGCCATCAAACTTGATGACAACGCCGAATTGGTCTCCGCCTCTCTCACAGACGGCAGCAGCAGGATCCTTCTTGCCCTTGCAGGCGGTAAAGCCAACAGGTTTTCCGAGATGGAAATCCGTGCCACCGGCAGGCATACAAGGGGAGTAATGGGCATCAGGGTGAACAAGAGCGACAGGCTGGTCGGCATGGTTGCCATGGAGAGGCCGGGAAGCCTGCTAACAGTGACGGAGGGCGGGTACGGCAAAAGGACGCCATCTGAAGAGTACAGATTAACCCACAGGGGAAGCGGCGGCGTTATAAACATTCGTAATATCGATAGAAATGGACCGGTTATTTCAATAATGCCGGTCTCCGAAGACGATGAGTTGATTCTTATCTCCGCACTTGGAATGATCATAAGGCTTCCAGTCGAGCAGATAAGGGAGATGGGACGGAGCACGATGGGCGTCAGACTGATGAACCTGCCGGAAGAAGACAGGGTCGTAGACGCAGCTATTATGCATCCCGGTGATAACATGGACCAGGGAGAATCGGAATAGACGTTCAGGAAGCAGTAAAGAAAATAGAAGCCTGGAGTCAGGAGAACCAACTCCGCTCCGAGAATCCTCCCGAGGTGGGCAAGGGTTTCAGCCTTCCGGATAAGAACCTTGATACATCGATCGTCTCCCCCGAGACAAAGGCCAGGGTTCTATCAATTCCTCTTTTTTCCGAGGATTGGACAACCGCCGGAGACGCACTGTCATATCTCCTTACAACAATGAAAGATAGAGAAGTAACGAAAGTACTTCATAACTTGAGAAGTATGAGTACTCCTCCTCCTATCATGGAAGATTCAGCGGTAAAGTGGTTCATGGCCCTGACCAACCTCCCGTCTGATGCTACAGTTGTTGCAATTCAGGAGTTTTTTCATCTCAGCTGGGTATGGAATCAGATAGGTCCACGCACGGGACTGGTATTCAGCGATCTTATGTCGTTGTTATACAAGGTTTTTTATATTCTTGCGGAGAACTCTGAAGATCTGTTCCTTGCAGGTATACTTGTTCAGAACGGGATCAGATGGCCGGAACGATTCGGCTTCATGCTGGAGCGGACGCGGATAGGAGGAGGAAATATCATTCGTGCTCTTCAGCGAGCAACTGATATCATGGTCGATGCCCCCCCTGCCGTACACGAGACTCTTATTGATTTTGCTGTCGAGACCGGATGGTACCTTCTTTCGGAAGAAGATCTTCCGGTCTGGAGATCGGTAGGCAGGAACGGGGAATCTCTATTCAGAAAGATGAGAGGATTCTCTATCAAGATGGAAGCTATCCGAACTCTTTCAGGCTTTCTTGGAAAACTGGAAGAATCGGGAGAACTAAGTGCGCTGCTTGATGATACGATGAAGGAGGTCATCACCGATATAGTAGGCAATCTTGCTGAACCGGATATGAATGAAGTTCTTCACAGCATTTCTGAACGATCTATGGAAGCCCTGAAAAGAAGAGCCGAGAGAAATATTAACTTTGATATCATAGATCTGCCTGTTACAAACAACGCGATTTCCGCAGAATACGGGAGAGCCATCGCGGAAATAATTCTGTTCGCCGGGGCGGGCAGAGCCAGTTATAACTGTTTCCGGGAAGCGTATTCCATAGCAATAGAAACGAATAACAACAGCCTGATTGTTATGATATCCAGGCTTGCACGCGAAAGAAGCGGGTACGACTATCTGGAGAACAACAAAACCGAATTCTACATTGATTTCATCCCAATAATACTGCAGTTTCTAAAAGGGAAGACCAGCTCCGCAGAGATCAGGTGGATCGTTGATTCAGCAGGACGTCTTATGGACTCGATTCTTGGCCAGGAAGACCCGGAAGCTGCAATAGAAGCCATGAACATCTATCTGGAGAATATTGAGATCAGCAATGACAAATTTCTGCCCACACTGGTACTCCTCCTCCGATCGACCAGACAAGTAAGGTTTCATGATCTTATCTTGAAAAGCGAGGTATTCGCAGGGATACTTGATCTGGTGACCGCCATTCACAGAAAAAGGTTGCTGGAAGGTGAACAGACAGAATGGCTTACACCTCTGGCGGAGGAGCCGGTAGAATCCGCGCAGCTTATTGAGCGCGCTCTTGGAAATATAAACAGCATAGATCTCCGCGGAAGATTTCTGGATAAGGTTATCGCTCCTTTGTTGCAGGGAACGGATACAGAGGACCCAATTTTCGCAGAACTCATCTCAACAGCTGTTTCCAGCTATAACAGAGAAATGAGCATTGATCAGCTCCGGAAAGAGGAAACATCCATCCTGGGCAAGCTATTCCGCGCAGAGGACAGAAGCAAGGCACTCAAGACAACAATGGAAAACCTGCTCAGGATACCGGGTATAGAGGAAAAGAAAGCCAACGACCTCATATATTCCTCAAGAGCGCTCTGCGAGATCCTTTCCCAGCAGGCTGTCTGGATAGAAAAGACAGGACACAGGATCTTCAGCAAATTTCTCTCCTACGGTCTTCGGTCGTTCGTAAACACACTTGTGGAACATCCTGATATTGCCGAGCGGATAACAGGAAGTTTCATGAGACACCTGATCGACACCATTATTCCTTCAAAGGAGACTGAGGATAGCGATGTTGCTCTATGGCAGCTGAAGACCGCAGCACTGTTCTTCGGGAAGACCATCCCCCTCGCGACCGAGCTTATTGCAGACTCACCAGAGACTCTCATCCCCTACTTCACCGAGATTTCTGAACTCTCAGTAGCTTCCAAGTATGGTGAACCTGCCGGAGCCGCATTCCTTTCATGGATGTCTCACAGACTGGAATCAGAACTCATCAGTGAGTTCGCCAGAAAGCTGAGTGAGGACACTCCGTTCGCAGAATTCAATGAGAAATTCAATGCCGCAGACCTTATGAGAAAATGGCGCAGTATAAGAGACTCATCCTCCGAAATAATGAAAGAGATGTCGGGGTCGCTTCAGATGCTTTCCAGCAATCCTCTTTATCGCCAGATACTACTCCGCGAAGGGCGCAAACTCATAGAGGGTTTCATCGAGAACGGCTGCATTGACATCATTACCGGATACTCGGGGCTGACCTCCCGAACTGAAATAGAGAAACTCAGAAGAATAACAGAGGGCAGCGACATAGTCGACATTTTCAGAGCTATGGAATATGAAGGGGAAGAAAGAGAAACTGATGTGGTGACCGAGGACGTAAGAAACTACTTCCTTGAGAGATCCTGCCCACCAGGAGAGAATGCGTGCAGGTATTGGCGAAAGAAGGTCTTTTCTACGCTTGAAAACGTTCTTCTTGACATAATACTGCTTTGCACAGATAAGAGAAGTCTGGAAATCATGGAACGCATGATCGATGATTTCGTGAAGATAATAGGGTATCTGGGTACTGATGATGACTTCAAACCTGATATAATTCTTACAGCCCTTGAAAAATCACTCTCAGGATCCGAAGGCACCAGGAAAATGACTGTTGATATCGCCGCGAAGAATCTTGATAAGAATGTGTATAAGCTTATGTGGCTCAGGAAAGCCACAAGAAAAGCTGCGGAATCAGTTGCCGGTTACGTTCCCGGAAGAAAGATATCCATCAGACTGTTCGACAGGATCTCAAGAGAAAAGTCCGCTCAGCAGCAGATACTTTTCATGAAGAATTTTGGAAGGATATTCTCTTCTCTGGAAAGCGAGATCATGAGGAGGAAAACGGCAGAGATAAAATCTGTCAGGTCAGTTCTGGAGCATATCTGGATATTCAACCCGGATGCACCAAAACCTTCCTCTGCAGTTGACACCGCACGGGATGCTGTGGAAACTATTACGCAGTTCTTCCTTGAGATCGGAACCCGGACAGGTGCGGTCAGCGCACCTGAAGCCGGCGCGATAAGCCTCGGTATGCGCCGCAAGTATAGAGATAACGCGAACACAGTTGCAATTCTGATTAAATGGACACAGGATTCATCCCGCTCTGACCTTCTCGCTCTTGTTGAGGCGCACCAGCCGTTGCTTGAAGCGGTCAGCAGGGACAGCGAGCTCATAAACATGATAGATAATCTCTGGAGCATCGGTAAGGCGAGGCTGTATATCAGGTCCCTTGCGGACAGACCTGATAAACTGAAGAAACGGCTGGTCCGTTTCACAGGTGCAGATACGGCTGGAAATAATGACGGCATCCAATACATCTAACCCCGTAAATAGACCCCGAGCGAACATAGCGCTTGTTTCCACAGGGGGAACAATAGAAATGGTGTCGGATCAGGGAAGAATTGATATCGCCAAACAGTACAGTCCCCTTCCATTACAGGAAAATGTAATCCCCCCTTTTGTCAAGGTTGATCATACCAGATTCTGCAGCCTTCCAAGTCCGGCGATAACGCCCGGAATAATGGCAGATCTCTGCCTTAAGCTGGAGAATATCGCCGCCTGCGGAAAGTACCACGGAATCGTAGTTACGCACGGAACAGACACATTGGAAGAAAGTGCTTTCCTTGCGGATATATATCTGCGGAGCACAATTCCTGTCGTTTTCACGGCTGCTATGAGAAGCCAGTCGGAAATGGGTGTTGATGGCCCTAGAAATGTAAGGGGAGCGTTGCTGACCGCCTCCAATC
>JAUVIR010000039.1 GCA_030592645.1 Candidatus Fermentibacterota bacterium
CAGAATAAGCTGGTCCATTCTGTCAGCTGCAAGGGAAGATGGCAGCAGTAACAGCATCTCGGAAGTCATTGGAAAGGCAGAAAATATTGTTTCATCAAGAAAGCTGATCTGACCATCATTCAGCCATCTGTCTGGTTGAACAAGGTAAGTCACCTGGGTATCATTGAAATTCATTTCCGGTCGCCCTGCCAGCATCAGGTTTGTAATCAGAATGTATCCTGCCAGCAGGAAAGGGAGAGCAAACGCGAGGTGCCTCATCTGAATTCTGAAAGTTGGTCGTAACGTTTTCAACCGCAGGTAGAGTACAAACGCCCCGGTTACCGCCCCGAATAGAATAAAAACTGGTACAATTCCTCTTGTAAGCAGATGAAGCAGTGACAGCAGCACCGCTGCTCCCATATACAATAGCATTCCGGGGATAACCGAAGGAATCAATCTGAAGTACTTCTTCATTATTCCGATTCGCATAAATAACGAACCGGTGCCATAGAATGCCAGCCAGATCACTGCGATACGAAGCAGTGACCAGACAAGTGAGTCGATACTGAGCCAGTCAGTCATAGGTGTACTTATCATGTACTATTCCTGACTGTCTTGGGGAAAGCTGAAATCGTACTGCAGATACTCATATACTATCGGCAATCTGAGACTTCCAGTATTCTGCTGCTCAATTGATGCATAGTATTCAGCGCCAAATTCATCCGTTGCCAGTACCGAATAGTATCCTGGATTCAGATTTGCAACAATGCTTGCCCCGGGCTGGAGAGCAATGCTATCAAGGTGAATGCCATCCGGACCATTCTGAGGTATTATCCGCAGTTCGGTTATCACAGCCATCGGCAGACAGTTTTCTATGAAAAGCAATCCGCTGCCATTTCCGGCTATTCCAACCGGTTGCGAAGGATCGATAATCATACTGCCTGTTATTGACACAACGCGGACCGAATCCGGGACTGTGACACGTTCCACGCTGTAAGTTCTGCCGATCTGGTCCACAGCATCAACCGAGTAGATACCTTTATCCAGCCAGAGCGTAATACTGTTCCCCGGGAATACTCTGAAGCCATCAATTATGATATCCTCATAAAGCCGTGTTGAAGATAGTCTGAAGGTATCCAGGGCAAATCCGTTAAGTGAGTTGGCAATGTTCAGGAGGTAATACCCGTTATCAACATTCGGCCTTCCGAAGGTAATGTACTCCAGATCAATTTCTAAGGTATCGGGCGCGTTCTTTTTGTAGAAATCAGCAATACCGTAGGAATTTCCCAGTTCATCGAACGCGAGGAAATTACATATTCCCGAAGGCAGAATGAACGTGAAACTTGAATCCGGCTGTAAACTGAACTGCAGTCTGTTATCCCCTTTGCTTTTATGTCCTGCGCCCCAGACATAAAGACTAACTATTTCAAGATCCCTTACTTCATTTATCACTGTAAATTCATGCCGGCCTGATTGATATGGAACATGACCGGAAAGAAGCGCCAGGCTTAAACAAGCGTAAATGAAAATTCTGAACTCCTTCCGCGGTTAAGAGCCAGGACCGGATTTGAGCCTGAAGAGAATGAAGCGGTCAACAGTTAATAATGGATGAAGATTGAAGGAGACGAATCTCCTCCATTGTTCCAGTTCACCGGCTGATAATTCCGGAGTAATATTTATTGAGGTAAGAAACATATCCAGGGCTAAGTGAGTAATTCCCCTGTCCCGGAGTGCATTCATCATCTCACCGGAATCCATTCCTGCCCAGAGCATCTCCATCAATTCAAACGGCACTACTTTATGATCGAAAACAGCATATCCTGGGAAATAGAATGGACGGTTCATATTAACTAACAGCGTTGTATCACTTTGGGATATGTAGCGATCACATTTCTGAAAAAAGTCATAATAGAAAGCGTTTTCATCAAGATATGTTTCATCATCCAGAAATTCCCATGGTCTTTCGTGTACGTAAAGGTTCATGATTTTGTCTGCTGACCAGATCACGCATACAGAAATCAGAAGAAGTGCAGCAGATCTCATGATTTTGCTTCTGTTCATGAGAAGGCTTCCGAATGCTTCTGATACCGGAACGGATAGCATTACAAGACCTGGAAGAAGGTATCGAACCCTGACAGCTGCTCCATTTGCGATCAGTGTTATAACCATATAAATAACCGGCAGCAGGAATTTCCGTCTTTTGTATTTCACTAATGGAAAAGCAAGGATCGTGCCTGCCAGAAGCAAGGGTCCGGATGATCCGTCGAACAGAGCAGGGTTGTTCCATTCTCCATGAAGCGATATTCGGACAGGAAGAAGGAGGTAATCCAGGATTCCATTGAGAGAGGTACTGACAGTGTTCATGGCATAGTATCCAGCTGCTCTGCTGCTAAGCTGAGTATCAGGGCCGAAGATCCCCTGAAACAGCGGATATACCGGATTACCCCATTGCAGGATATTTGGAATAACCCACCATGCCGTGGTAAAGAGAGCAGCGAAAATAGAATATAGAACAGCTCTCCTGGTCATGTTTCTAAAGAAATACGGCAGAAGAATACAGACGGATAGGAGCACAATGAAACCGTTGTACTTACAGCAGCTCGCGCCTCCAGCCCACAGTACCGCAAGAACGGGATTACCTTCTTTTCTGATAAGCTCCAGATAGGCGAGAAGAGAAAAGAAAATAAGAAAAGAATCTGAATAACTCCAGGTTGCATTTCTGACAAGTTCAGGAATACTCATCAGCACAATCAGAGAAAGAATCGCAATCTTCTTTCTTCCTTTCCTGAGGAAGTAACCAGTAAGTACGGAGCAGCCGGCAAGGAAACCAAGAAGACTTACCGCTCTTGAGACTCTGAATCCGAAAGTTCCACCTGTAATCGTATAGAAAGTTTCAACAAGGTATGGATAGCTGAAAACTCCTGACCAGTCCGGTCTGACAATCCTTCCCGCGCAAAGCCATATCCTGGCCTGATAAAGATGATGAATCATGGCGTCTCTTGAAATCGGAGGAAGAAGTATCAGAGGGAAGAGTATCAAGCCGCAGAGTGCTATCAGCGCGCCGCCTTCTGGCATAGCTCCCCGTCCGGGCCGAATCCATAGAAGAGTTCCGATTGCAAGGATTGCCCATAGCAGCGCTGGTACCAGAAGCCCTGCCCATCCGGCAGCCGATATAAGGAAAAACATCAGCAG
This sequence comes from Candidatus Fermentibacterota bacterium, assembly GCA_030592645.1. Lineage (GTDB taxonomy): Bacteria > Fermentibacterota > Fermentibacteria > Fermentibacterales > JCC-6 > Aegiribacteria. Next base: position 3,172 of record JAUVIR010000039.1, read on the forward strand.
GCTTCCAGCGCCGAATCTCCTTGCCCACGAATTTGATTGAGGAAAAGCCAGAGCTCCGTACCCGCTGATGGAGATAGCCGCTATCGATAGGAAAACAAAAGTAATGATAAGCGTAATCATTTCGATTTCTCATTTGAGAAGATCTTTTCGGCGGCAACAAAAACAGCCACAAGAAGAAGTTCTGCTGCAGTTGTTAGAAGGCGTATGGCGATTACTCCCACAATGACAGTCGGTCTGGGAATAAATGCGGGCAGGACAAGAAACAGCACACCCTCACGGATACCAATACCGCTGGGGGCGAAAAATGCCGCAAGGCCGACTAATCCCGCGATGCTGTATATACCTGTGATGGTAAGGTAATACCTGAAGCTTACAGGTGAAAGGGAGTTGAAAATGAGAAAAAGCGCAAGACCTGATAATAGAAGGGCAATGGTATAAGCTCCGATAAAAAGCAGAATATTCCTGAATGCCGGAACTTCATCAGGGGGAGTTTTTTTTAATAATCTGAATCCCAGATTAATCAGTTTCTTCAGTAACGGCGGATAAAGGGTAACCAGCATCAGAGCTGCAGCGACAGCTGCTATCCAGCGTACATATTCGGGAATACTTTCCGGAGAAAACGATAATGATACAAGTAGAACAAGACATGAAGCGGTAAGTGCGATAATGTATTCCACCATCGTGGCAACTGCCACTCTTTTCTTTGAAAAACCGCGGTAAGCATCCATTCTAACCAGCAGTAGCGTGATTTTCCCCGGAACGTACTTCCCGAGATAAGAAAGAAACCATCCCCTCGCAGCCCTTATCAGTGGAACGTGCAGACCCATAGAAGCTGTGAGCCGATGCCAGATCAGAAAACAGAACAGATAATTTATGATTATTAAAGCAGAACCTGCTATGAAATATTCATATTTCAATTCAAAATCATAGCTGGATATCTCAGAAATATTCTTCCATACGATCGCGATAACCGCAACCAGCACTATTATGAGAAGAACCCTGCTGTACCAGTTGGATTTTAACTTAGATATGTTCATACTGGAATTCATTCAGCTGTATCAGGATAAGAGAATTCAATGATCTTGTTTTCCAATTCAGGCTTATCGGACAGACACAAGCCTTCTTTTCCTGCATATCCAATAAATCGTTCAAGCAGTAATTTTTCATTCTGCTCAGAAATTCCGCATCCGTGAACATACCGGATGTCTTTCGGATCATAAAGCCATTCTTCAGGATAGTCATCGTTGATTACACGCAGGAATCGCTCCGCTACTTTCGCGGGAGCCCACTGTTTTTGTACGAATCGCCGCGCCTTTTCTCCGAGTTCAATTCGATAATCATGATTCGTGATAAGTTTTTCAATTGCGCTCTCAATATTATCCGGATGGTGATATTCGGTTGGCGGGACAGGTGCGCCCGGCAGGATTCCCATATCATCGAATGATGCGTAACCTCCGACAACTGCAGGTTTCCCGAAAAATGATGCTTCGGTGGACAGACCGGCCATTACCGTGTCAGAGTAAAGTTGATCTATAACGAAATCACAGGCGGCAAGCTCCTGTAATACTTCCCGATTGGCTCTCCCGACTATTTCTACAAACTCAATGGAGTATCCTTTACTTTGCAATTTTCTGATAATATCGCGAAATACACCAGATCCCTTGAATTCTGAGAAGGAGGGAGCATGAACAATTCGCAGTTTCCTGTTTTCTCCTTCAATCGTATCATCAGAATTCCTGCTGCATTTTGAATAGAATGGATTTCCTATGCTGAGATATCGAATAAATTTCTTTTCATTGAAGTGTGAACTTGGAGGGTGACTTATGATGACATCAGCGTAGTGTTCTATTCGCTTGATCCACTTCTTCTGTTTATTTGCTATCCCGGCACATTTTTCAATCGAACAACCATAATCCCTGGTAATACTTGAACCATTGATGTAGGAGGGTCTTGTATCACTGCCATGAAACACCCATACAATCTGCTTGCGAAAGAGCTTCAGCAGCGGCAGGTCATACATTTCAAAAAAGGATGATGTGCCATGAAAAAAGGAAGATGTACCATGAAAAACGAAAACATCACACCAGAACAATGACCAGACAAGCAAAGCAAGTCGCAGGGGGAACAGAATCATAACCAGTAATAGAGTCCACCAGAGCTCACAGAGTGATTTCTTTTTCTTTGCTGCTACTTTCCGCGAGAGGATGAATGCCATCAGCCTCATATATGGATTATGCTTCTTTTCCTCGTTTCCATAATTGAATGGGTGGGCATCAATGCTGAAAAAGTAGGATTTTACCCCGATTTCATCGAAACCTTTTTTAAGATTCGTGTAATATCCAGCTACTTCGCCAATCCCGAGGAATATTCTGTGTTTACTGCAGCTGATCGGGCTCAACTCCTGTTTCTCAGGATCTGAGCAGGTACTCCGGCAACAACGCAATATGATGGAACATCTCTGGTTACAACGGAAGATGCACCAATAATCGAGCCTTCTCCCACACTGATGCCGGGGAGAATCACAGAGTCGATACCGATATCGCATCCGTCCTCTATTTTAACTGCCTTGAATTCCAGTTCGCCTGACATTACCGGTTTTGATAGTTCATCTTCACTGTGAGATGATGTCAGAATTTTGACCATTGGCCCGATCCCCACAGCTTTCCCGATCAAAATCCCGCCGGCGCTGTGAAAAAAGCATCCCTGCCCAATCCAGGTATGATCACCGATGAGCATTTCATTTTTGTAATATCCTTTGAGAATGGTATTGTGACCTATGTACACGTTGTTCCCGATAGTGATACTTTCCGGATGAAAAACCAGAACACCTTGTTCGAATATTACATTATCTCCTATAGACTTGAAATCATCTATATCAAACTGACCATCTCCATGGCTCTGATACTTTTTATATCTGCTGATTTCCATTTTATAATCCCTGCATGTTTGCTTAAACGTTTTTCAGTGTTTCAACAATGTACTCGATATCCCCGGTTTTCAGATGGTCTCCGACAGGCAATGCAAGCCCCTTCTTATAAGCCTGCCGGGCAGCAGGGAAATCAGTATCCTCATAGCCGTATTTATCTTTGAAGTATGTCAGGCAATGCAGTGCGTGTGCGCCGAAATTCGTCTGAACCCCATTCCTGCGAAGATATTCAATCAGCTTATCACGTTCAATTCTCTCAGCCAGAAGAATATGATAGGTTTGATAAACATTTTTTCTGTCAGGGAAAATGACCGGGGTTCTGATATAATCACAGTTTTCAAGGAGCTTGTTATAACTGTCCGCCATTTTAATTCTGTTTACAATTGTTTTGTCAATATTATCCATCTGGGCTAAGCCGAGAGCCGCCTGGAAATCCGTCATTCTATAATTCAATCCGGGGTAAACAAAACCGCTGTTATCCGAAATACCATGGTTTCGCAAGGCTTGAACCTTATCAGCCAGATTCCTGTCCTCAGTAACTATCAGACCACCTTCGCCGGTTGTAACAGCTTTGCGGGGATGAAAACTGAAACAACCGAAACTACCGGATGTTCCGGCTTTTCTGCCATTGTATTCAGTACCGAGAGCACAGGCTGCATCTTCGATCACTAGAAGATCGTATTCCCGGGCTATTCGCATTATGGGCTCAATGTCAGCAGACTGCCCGAACTCATGTACGGGAATTATTGCTTTTGTTCTGTCCGTTATTTTCGCGACAATTCCTGAAACGTCCAGGCAATAATCATCTAAGGTGATATCAACCAGTACAGGTACTGCACCGACAATTTCGACAACATTGGCAGTCGCTGGAAAAGAGAAAGCAGGGATAATTACTTCATCACCTTTTCCTATCCCGAGTGCCATCAGGCAGAGATGAAGAGCGGCAGTTCCGGATGAGACGATAATAGAATAGCTTGTATTCAGATACTCCTGAAGGACTGTTTCGAATTCCTTTACATATCTGCCCTGCACCAGATCACCGGATTTTAATATTTCTATTACACTGCTGAGCGCAGCCTCCGGGATACCTGGTTTTGCAAGTCTAATCATTCTGCCTGAACCATTCAGCTGTCCTTTTTATACCCTCGTCCAACTCTATTTCTGCTTTGAAGCCAAGCATTCTGTCCGCTTTTTCCACCGATGGGATTCTCAACTCAATCTCTGCTGAAAGAGCTGGTTTGAAAAGAATTCTGGAGCTGGAATCCAGAACCCTGCAAACTGTCTGTGCCAATCCGTATGTAGTAACAACGGCTCGTGAATTACCGATATTGAAAGATTCTCCTACAGCTGCCGGATATTCGATACACTTCATCAGACAGTCAACGAAATCATCCACATAACACCATGCGCGAATCTGATTACCATCGCCGTAAATATGTATTTCTTCATTCTTCAGTGCTCTCTTAATGAAAACCTGAATTGCACCTTCACCTGTTTGTCCAGGTCCATATACATTAAAAGGACGAACGGAAACAACAGGCAGCCCGAACTCTCTGAAATATGCAAATGTAAGGTGTTCACCAGCAAGCTTACTTACAGCATAAGTCCATCGGGCTTCCCCCGCGCTGCCGGCTACAGTTTCAGCGTCCTCAGTGGGTTTGAAAGCCATGCTGCCGAAGACTTCGGAAGTGGAGAAGTCGACAAAGCGATCTTTAATACCATGAAGTTTAGCGGCTTTAAGGACATTGGCGGTGCCGATCATATTAACAATCATTGTTTCTGTAGGTTTTATTATAACGGTATCAATTCCTGCAATAGCAGCGGCGTGAATAACAATATCAGCGCCTTCCATGCTTTCCAGAACGTTTTCATAGTCAAGAACATCAGCATTAATGATTTTAATATTCCTGTGAGTATCGTATCCGCTTCCGGTTAGCGTATCACGATGAAAATTATCATATATTGTTATGGAGTTGTCATTTATCAATCTTGAGATGATGGCATTCGCAATGAACCCGGCTCCTCCGGTTATGAATATTTTCTTGTTTGTTATCATTCCGCCTGTCCTTTGGTTAATGTGAAAGAAAATCCTGCGGGTTACTTGCCTCTCAAATCCCTGTTTGCTTCCATATCAAAGAGCATTGCAAAGAGAATCGACTGCATCGCCATGATGGTGCAGAAGAGTATGGCTAAAGCGGTCATGGGTGGTGCAAAGCCCTGGGAAATCCATTGAATGGAAAGCCGGATAATAAGATAAATATCCACCAGTACCAGTACAAAACCCAAGGCGTAGAAAAAGATCAGAGGGTGGAAATCGCGGATGATGTACTTCTGTATCATCCGGCGGAAAAAAAGCCGTATCAGCAGCATAGGCAAAGAAAACAGCACTTTCGATATTCTGATTCCGCTCTTCTCGCCTACATCGTACACAGGTTTTATAGGCACATCCATTACACGCATGTTGTAGATATTACAGGTTACAAGGAAATCGTTCGGCATACCGTAGCGGGGGTAAATACCTTCCAGGGGCAGCATACGAAGTGCTTTCCGATTAAGAGCCGTATACCCTGTCTGGGAATCGGTAACGTGCCAGTAGCCGGAGGCGATTTTCGTAAGGAGAGTCAGCGCAGAATTGCCGAGGTAGCGAATACGCGGGATTTTCTTCCAGGCCTCTCCGGTAATAAGGCGATTGCCTTTTGTATAGTCAGCGCGGTCTTCCACCACAGGATCAAGCAGTCCCGGCATATCATCCGGGTCCATCTGTCCATCTCCTGCCATTACTACGGCAATATCGATATCGTTCTCTCTGCACCAGATATAACCGGTTCCTATGGCCTTGCCGACGCCTCCGTTCTTTTCGTGCTGAATCAGGAGAACACGGTTATCTTCTTTTTCAAGGCGCTTGGCGATCTCTGCAGTGCGGTCTTTGCTCATGTCATCGACGACGATAATTTTATCAACGTAATCCGGCATCGTTTTAACTGTACGTTCGATCTGTGTTTCCTCATTGTAGGCAGGAACAACGATACCAATTTTCTTATTTCTGTACATCGTGAATCAACCATCCGTTTTCTTCCAGATAATATTTCAGGTTACATCTGGGACACAGAATATTGCTTTCAAACACAGGTAGAATCTCACCGCATTCACACGCCCATCCAACTCGTTTTGCGGGGATACCAACCATAAGAGCGTAATCAGGTACATCACAGGTTACCACGGCCCCGGAACCGATCAATGCATGTCTTCCAATTGTATTGCCACATACGATGGTAGCATTTGCACCGATTGAAGCGCCTTCCCGGACCAGTGTTTTCGCGTAGAACTGGGAGCCTCTCTGAGGATATTTACATCGGGGATCTATAACATTTGTGAAGACCATCGAAGGTCCGCAAAAAACGTAATCCTCGAGAATAACTCCTTCGTAAACCGACACGTTGTTCTGTATCTTGCAGTGATTGCCGATTTTCACGTTGCTTTGAATGAAGACATTTTGACCAAGTGTACACTCTTCGCCCAATTCTGCACCAGACATGATATGGCTGAAATGCCAGATGCTGCTTCCTCTGCCGACAGCGGCACCTTTATCAATATACGCGGACTCGTGGACAAAAAAATCGGACATATCAATCCTTCTTTAAGGTAAATCGGTGTGAATTGCTGTTTATTCCAATAGGAGCTGATTCGCGAATGTTGTGTATAAGCTGTATAGATGGCCGGACATCTTCGATCCCGAAACCCGATCCTGCAAGAGTTCTCTCGTATAATTGATTGTGAAGCCCGGTAAATCCACTGCTGAATTCCAGTTCATCATCGTCGATGGAAATAACTCGATAGGTTGAAGGTTCGTTGTTCTTATTGAACAGAGGTGAATCTTCTCTGTCTATAGATAGATACCATCTGACTCTAGCTCTCTTTAGCTCAAGAAATCCCGAACATCGGGTTGGTTCAGATATGTGGACTTCGCTTTTCTCCACCGCTCCGAATATCCAGATAAGCATATCGTAGAAGTGTACTCCAATATTGGTTGCAAGCCCGCCTGAACGTTCTATATTGCCTTTCCAGGAATTCAGATACCACGGACCGCGAGGCGTTATGTATGTCAGTTCAATTTCGTATTTTCTACCTGGATTATCCTCTTCGATCCTCTTTTTCAGAGCGATGATAGAAGGGTGAAGGCGCAGCTGCAGAACCGACCATACGCGGCAGCCTGTTTCTACTTCGAGTTCAGCAAGAGCGTCCAGATTCCAGGGATTCAGAACTATCGGTTTTTCACATATAACATCGGCTCCCACACGGAAAGCCATTCTGATGTGCGCGTCATGAAGATAATTGGGCGAACAGATACTCATCCAGTGGATTCTATTATCTTCACCTGTCCTTCGAAGTTTCTCTATATGACGGTCGAACCTTTCAGGTTCGGGGAAAAATCGTGCATCGGGACAGTACTTGTCAAGAATGCCTACTGAATCATGTGGATCAAGTGCAGCGACAATTCTGTGCCCGTTGCCTGTAATAGCATCAAGATGTCTTGGAGCTATGTATCCTGCGACTCCTGTTATTGCGAAATTTGCCACATTAACGCCTCAATTGTCTGGTGATGTTCACTCGTTCTTTTGTAATTGCCGGAGAATCTGATTTCGCCGTATTCACCGGACCGCCCGAATTCAATAAATAATAATACAATGAATTACAGGGTTGAGTCAAACACCCGCAACGAGTGTACCGTGAAAACCGGAAAGTATCAGAATTCAAGTTTGAAGCTTGCATCTATCAACTGCATTGATCTGCAGAATTCATACCTTTCACTGATGATATCAGGTGCAGATGGATCTTCAGATGCTGCATTGTAATATTCCGCAGCCAGCGCCCATTCCTGCCTGTGCTCTGCAAGAACTCCTCTGTAATAGTCTGTTTTTCCACCCCAGTGCTGCAGTATTGATGGAATCGTGAGCAGTGACCATAAGAGAAACAGAACTATCCCATTCCATGCGAACTTACTATTCTTAAGTACGGTTCCGCAGAGGAAAAGCAAAGCGATAGTAAGAATCAAAGTTCCCGGAATACCAAACAGCCAGAGCGAATGGTGACCATCAAACATCATTGTCAGGCCGATATTCAACTGGGGAAGGGGGATGGGGTTTTCAAATGGATGTACAGGCTGATGGATTTCACCGAAGGTGCCGATAAGTGCGATTAAAATCGACGGCAGAACAAGAACAGCTGCAATGAATAAATGCTTTCTGCTGATGGCTATGAATTTTGCAAGCCCTATTGCAAAAAACGGTATTACCGGTATAAGATGTCTCGGTCCGAAAGCCCAGCCGCCAGTTGGCATGTAATAGGCTGAAAAGAGGATTACATAGGTAACTGTCATCAGTGGGATTGGATTCTTTTTCAGTACCGCGATAAACCGTTTCCCATGGAAGAACCCGGCGATACCCAGTAGCGTCCATGGCATGTAGAAGAAAAGTCCCCGCTCGGGTGAGAGCAGAAGAAGATAGATCGCTTTAAGTGAAGGGAGCGTGAAACCGAAAAGCCCTCTGCTCATTCCAGCAAAAGCTTCGACTGTTTCCAGTGAGTACCCCATGGTTAGAGGGTTGCCGAAGGCGATCCAGTTGTGAAGGAATTGCGGTATAAACATTAAAACAATTGCACCGATCATCTGAAGAACCTTTAAGGGGTTCCAGTACTGTCTCCCGCGATAGGCAGCAAGTATCAGGAATGGAACTATCACAGGGAATTCCGTTGCTGCTGCGAGTGCGCCGAAGATATCTGCCAGCAGGTATTTATCTCTGTTCTGGCAATAGTAGCTCATGAAAAGAAAGAATGCAGCCGGAACATGGCCATAAAGCAGGGTTGAGTAAGGCAGAAGAATGCTCCCTGCACCGAGGGCAAGCAGGGGAAGTAACAGAGGATTCTCTGACTTCCTGAGTTCCCCCAGCATGAAGAACAACAGAAGTATGAAAAGGATACCTGCTGAAAGTCGCTCAGCGATGTACCTGTACGCTGAGGATGGAACTTCGAATCCTGCTATTCCTGTAATGGATTGAGTTATTCCGTAGGGTACTGCAGCGATGATCGATGTTATTACCGCCTTGTCGCAGTAGTAGTGACCGTCTGCAAATGCTTTATCATTCGTGTATTCAGTATACGGATCTATGATCAGCGACCCATCATCGATCAACTGTCCTGCAAGAGCCCACCTGGTTACTACATTGTCGTAAGGATAAGGATGGAAGACAGAAAGGACTGCTAAAGATACCAGCAGAATTATCGTTATCGGGTAGAATCTGACAGTTGAATAAGGCAATGAATTCCTCTTACAAGGTATTAGAACACTATGATTTCCTGTTACTTGATAAACACAATACAACCATATAATATTCGTATGATGCAAGAAAGCAAATTGCCGTTTGAAACGGCAGCATATAACCAGTATTGACATCCTACTGCGATTGCGGATACAATCTCCTATCGCCCAATTGCCTGCCGAAAGGATATTTTGAACAGGATTTCTGAGGTTCTCTGGATATTCGTCCGCTTAACAGTGTTCTGGTTAGCAGTATACGGTTATGGCGATATCGTTCGCCGATACATTAAAAAACTCCGCTGCGACTTGCCTGTTGAGTTTGCAGGAATAGTCAGCCTGCTCGTGTTATCGATTCCCTTAAGTCTTGCGGGGATATTCAGCAGGCCGGTACTTTCAGCCATTATTCTGATCGGTGCAGTAATCAGAATAGCAGCTTTGGTCAGGAATAAGCAGAAGTGTGCTCATTTTAAGTTTCCGGGAATAAAATGGTTGATACTCCTCTTTCTTGCGGCCTTTATCCTGATGTCGAATACGATGCAGGCGTCTGAACCACAGACAAATCCCGACGCATTGGTAACGTATGCAGTGCAACCCGATCAATGGCTCTCCTCCGGCAGGATTTATTATCTTGAGGACAACATCTTATCCGGGCTGCCATTAATCGGTGAGATCCTTGCATCATGGCCTGCTTCGCTTTCGCAATCAAAAACTGATCAACTATCCCTTCTGCAGGTATTCCAGATGAGCATGCTTCTGTTATCAGCTTTTGCAGCATGGAAGATCCTTGGCAGGGGAAAAAACGGTTTACTTGTAACAGTCATTGCATGCATGGCTACATCCATGCTTGCAGGCTGGGCTTCACTTCCGAAGATAGAGATGACAGTTCTGTACTTCTCGACGCTTGCTCTATGCCTGCTATTTAGAGGGTACATCAGAAAAGACGAGAAATTTGATCCGGTCCCGTTTCTTGCCATGGGATTGGCTCTGGGCACCAAGCTCACAGCATACGTACTGCTCCCATCCTTTCTCCTGCTTGTTTTTTCAATCCATATATACAGAAAACACAAGACAATACTTGCCTGGGGCGCGATTCTGGCGGTTATTCCACTTTCGTTTGCCCTGAGAACGATTTCCCACACTGGAACCCCATTCTATCCATACTCTGTTCCAATCTTCGAAGCCGATGATGATCATCTGCTTCTGGAAGTTCCCAGGATAACTGAACTTGCCAGGATGAACGCAGCGCCCAATGATCAACTGGTTAACACAGAGCCGGAATCGTTATTCATGAACATTTCTGAATTGGTTTCTTCATGGGGTTTACCTGCAATTCTCTTTTTAATGGGCATGGTTTCACTGGCCATGAGGAGGAAACTCTCCCTTGCCCTTTTTCCTCTGATCGCAGTCCTCATCTATTGCCTGATCGCCTCAGTTGCGTTCAATCCTCTTAGATGGGGCGCGAAATATGCATTTCTCATGTCACCTTTTATTGCAGCGCTGGGAACCAGGTGGACGGAAGAACTGACGTTCCCGCGGATATCCTTTTACGTATTTCTGCTTATTGTAGCATTTACATCTTCGCTGCAACCCCGGTTCGGGTATCTATTCGCCTACCCCGGGATGTCCTCATCTCTGGATTTCAGACCTCCGAATATTGTGATGGTGAAAGCTCTGCATGAATGGTGCAATGACAATCTACCAGAAGGAACCAGGCTTCTGTCCCTGTGGAAGAGGGAGCGCTATTTTTCAGATCATGCGGTTATTGTGCTGGAAAATCATCCCCTCGGCAGACGTTTGTTTCTGGTTGACGAACTCGAAGAAGAAATGGAACTGCTTCGGAGAATGAGTATTGACTATATATATTTTCAGTCTTCGGATCCTATGCCGGGAGATCTTGAGTACTACATTCAATTCCTGCAATCTGACAGATATGAGTATGTTACTGAGGTATCGGGGTTTACTTTGTGCAGAATAATTTACTGATAAGGGGATATACTATTGCGCACCAGGTTTATTGATCTAGTTTCCATAGAGATATACGGTGGAAAGGGAGGAGATGGGATAATCTCTTTCCGAAGGGAAGCGTACGTTTCAAAGGGCGGCCCCAACGGTGGTGACGGGGGCTCAGGCGGCGATGTTCTTCTTCTGGTTGATCGAAGGCTGACAACACTTGCGGACTTTCGGAATGGAGCCATCTTCCGGGCTGAAAATGGAAGATCCGGCGGTTCGGCAAACAAGACAGGCAGAGGGGGAAAGGACGAAATACTTAAAGTTCCCCCGGGCACTGTAGTTTATGATTCAGATACAGGAGAGCAGCTTGGTGATCTTACAGACCCCGGGCAGGAACTGCTGGTTGCTCCGGGAGGCAGGCCGGGGAAAGGAAATACCTCATTTGCTACTCCTAAGGTAAGAGCTCCGCGGAAGTTCACGAAAGGCGACCCAGGCTGCTACAGGAAGATCAGACTGGAACTAAGCCTGATAGCTGACGCAGGTCTTATAGGCGTTCCAAATGCAGGGAAATCAACTATTCTCTCCACGGTAAGCGCAGCGCGGCCGAAGATAGCTGGATATCCATTTACAACGCTGAACCCGGCTCTTGGAATGGTGAGGATGGCAAGGGGATTCAGTTTTGTACTGGCCGATCTTCCCGGTCTGATCGAAGGCGCCAGTGAAGGAGTAGGGCTCGGCTTGCGGTTCCTCCGGCACGTTGAACGGAACAGGGTTCTGATATTCATAGTTGGAGCCGGACTGGAGCTTGACCCTGCCGAGCAGTATAGAACCGTTCGTGACGAAGTTATGACATACAAGCCTGACCTGGAAGAGCTGGATGAAATAGTCGTGCTTTCAAAAGCTGATCTGATTGATGAGGAAGAAAAAAATGCCATTCTTGAAACGCTTCCAGAAGGTACAATTGTTATAAGCGCCGTTACCGGGTTTGGAATGGAAGAGTTCCTGCGCAGGATAGCCGCCTCCATACGCCGGCTCCGGAATGCTGATAAATGAACAGCGCCATCCTGTTATCATCGTGGGAAAAAGTGAGCAGGGAGGACCTCAGAAGGCTTCTTCGCAACCACACACCTGACGAATCTGTCGAGATACTGAAAAGGGAGATCCGCTCTGGAATGCCAGGCGCGGAAGAGACTGAACTTAGGGTTAAGTCCGCTTCTGCAAAGTGTATAAAGACAGTTATCTACGGCAATGATGATTATCCCGATGTTCTTATCAACATACCCGATCCGCCCGTTGTGCTGTTCTACAAGGGGGATCTTGAAAAATTCCTTACCATGCCCGCGATAGCTGTAATAGGATCTAGACGTTGTACGACTTACGGGAAGAAGGTTGCCAGAACACTAGCTCGAGATTTCGTCAGAAGCGGTGTTGCCGTGGTCAGCGGTCTGGCCAGAGGTATCGATGGTGAAGCACACAGAGGCGTTATTGAAGCAGATGGTGTAACCATGGCGGTGCTCGGGAATGGTCTTGATGTATGCTATCCGCCGGAGCATGACCGGCTATCGGAGAATATCCTCAGAAAAGGAGTTCTAGTTAGCGAATACCCCCCCGGCACGGAACCTGCCAGGTATAGATTTCCCGAAAGGAACAGGCTCATAAGCGGTTTTTCCAGGGGAGTAGTAGTAGTTGAGGCGGGCAGGAAAAGCGGTACAATGATAACCGTGAGTACAGCGCTGGACCAGGGAAAGGATGTATTTGCTGTTCCCGGAGAAGTGACGAGAGCCCTTTCAATGGGAACGAATATGCTGCTTCGAGACGGGGCGGGAGTGGTGATTACCGCGGCAGATGTCCTTGAGCCTCTGGGGCTGGCAAGAGATCAGGGAAGTTCGGCAGAAACATTTGAACCGGATAATGATACTGCAAGGGCTATTCTGGAACATCTGTCAATCGAGATGCTTCATTTCAACCAGCTGCTGCGGCAGGTGGGGGTTGGTACAGCTGTGCTTCAGTCAGAACTGCTGAGCCTTGAAATGGCGGGTGTTGTTGCTCAGCATCCCGGGAAATTCTACTCGCTGAGTTAACAAATGGGGTTGGTCGCGTCGAATTTAGCGTTTTCATTTGTTACAACGTAGTTAATGCTGGAATTCGAGGCCCGACCCCCTGTGCTATGACCCCAGGATGCTGATTATTCTAAGAACAGTTTCGGCAGGGGTTATATCTGATGTATCTATGCGGTTGGGCAGTGAATTGTAGTGTTCACGCCTGTTTTCCAGGAGTTCAATGAATGCAGTATCATCCTCTGCAAGGGGTCTGTTTCTCTTCTGAGCTATTCTCCTTTTCAGGAGTTCATCGTCCGAGGCGGCAAGAGTGATCAGTATTCCCTTTTTCCTCACAGCAATGAGGTTACTGTTTTCCAGCAGGCAGCCTCCTCCAAGGGCAACAACTACACTCTCCGGGGTTGAAAGAAGGGAAGTCAGTGCTTCTGACTCCAATCTTCTGAATCCTTCCTCTTTGAAGTGACTGAAGATATCTGGAATACTCATTGAGGCTGATGCCGCAATAATAGTATCAAGATCACGGAAAGGGAGGTTGAGTTTGAGTGCAAGGAGTTTTCCGGTGGTTGATTTCCCGGAGCAGGGAGGACCCGTTACAAAGATCGATCCGTTCATATACAAGCTGTTCATTGAATGATGATAATCAAATAAACCGGCGCCGCAAGTTTCGAAGCTGAAGTCTAGTTGGGGTCGTATCTTGAATTTTTGCATTCAATAATTTTTTAAAAAATCAAATTCCAAAATTAAAGATACGACCCCTGTAGACGACCCCTGTAGACAAATCAAATGCCAAAATTCAAGATACGACCCCAATACTAGCCCAATAGATGCAATCTGCCGGTTGACGGGTTACGAATGGTGATGTATTGAGTTCAACGTCTGTTAAGATGGAGAGATAAATATACTTTGAATTCTATGATCATTATTGCTAAAGGCGTTTATACTTTATTAAGAGCGGTATTGCCGGTAATCGGAGATAATTATGACAAAGGATGAACTCGCGGGAGTAGTAGCCCAGAAGACAGGCGTGAGCAGGAAAGTTGCAAGGTCGGTACTCGCAGCCCTGCTTGATACTATTGCCGAACAGCTGTGTTCCGGAGAGATAATCTATCTGCGTGGTTTCGGCTGTTTCGAAACCAAAGAGGGAAGAAGCAGAAGAGCCCGCGATCCCCAGGGAGATGGGATAATTGAGATCCCTCCAAGGATCAGGCCTCTCTTTCGGCCATACAACGACCTTAAGGATGCAGTGCAGGAGAAACTCGGAAAAAGGGTTACTGTGGATTTCCTCTGCCTCAGTGCCAAAAATGCTCTGACGGTATCCATTGTGGGCAAATTCAATAACTGGAATCAGGCAACCAATCCGATGCAGCGCCTTCCGGACGGAAGCTGGGTGGGCGAGATACAGGCAGTATCGGGTCAGACATTGAAATATCAGTACTGGATAGATGGTACGCTTGAAAGTGATCCGGCGTTTCCATCTGACAGTAAGGGGAATACAGTGAGGCAGATATAATGGCTTCGGGAACTAAACACCGCACATCCAGAAGAGCAAAAAGGAAGAAAAAATCCCGCAGGATGCGAAATGCAATTCTGGTCGCAGTGCTTTTCCTTGGTGCAGCGCTGATCGCGGTTCTTGCTATACCGGCACCTGGTATTGCCGGCGGAATACGCCGGTTCCTTTACGCCAAACTGGGATTTCTTTCAATTCTCATACCGCTCTTTCTCTTTCAGAGCGGAGCATGGCTTCTTGATTTCAAATTCAGAAAGACCGGTTTTCGGATACTGTCCGGTATCGCAGTCACCGGCTACTTCTTTGCCGCATTGCTTGATTTTGTGTTAAGCCGGAGGATAGACGGATTCCACAACATTCCCGGGGGCAGTATCGCAGGGACTCTGGGAGACATTCTCCTTCCCCTTACTGGGGTCGCTATTACATTTCTTATTCTTTTCACAGCGTTTGTAGCTTCGCTTGTAGCTTTTACCGGCTGGGATATCGGTAGTGATTTCCAGGCAATCGCTGACAGGCTTTCTAAACTCATAAGTGGAAGCGGCGGCAGGAAGAGAAAAGAGAAGCCCCGTGCAGCTGATGCAGATGAAACACGAGAGCCCAATGCCTGGTCGCGGAACAAGGAGGCTGAGACTGTTACGCAGATACCCTTCGGGTCGGAGAATAGTGTTAAACCCGATATAGAGGGTGAAGCGGTTGAACAAACATCGCACAGGAAATCGAAGAGTGTGAGAAGGAGGGTCAGCCCCGAAATACTGCCGGGCGGGCAGAGACCTCATGGGATGGCAGATACTGACGACGCGGATGGATACATTCGCCCGTCCTTTTCCTGCCTGGATATGCCAGACGAGAAGGCCCGGGTAAGGATGACTGACGAGACGCTGGATGATCTGTCCGACCTCCTCATGGAGAAGCTGCAGGATTTCGGTATTGATTGCAAGGTCTCAGGCAGCTACCCCGGACCGGTCATAACCAGGTTCGAAGTCGAACCGGGTCCGGGTATTAAAGTAAACAAATTCGTTTCCCTTTCGGATGATCTTGCACTTGCCCTGAAGGCTAGAAGAATCCGAATCCTCGCTCCTATCCCGGGCAAGGGCGCGGTCGGTATTGAAGTGCCTAACCCTACTCCCGAAACTGTGTATCTAAGGGAGGTGATGGATGCGATAACAAACGAGAAACTTCCTATCGCACTTGGTAAAATGATAGAGGGGAAACCATACGTTACCGATATCACAAGTATGCCCCATCTGCTTATCGCAGGAGCTACCGGATCGGGGAAGAGCGTCTGTATGCACTCAATAATAGCGTCCCTTCTTCTTACCAGAACCCCATCCCAGGTAAGACTGGCAATGATCGATCCCAAAATGCTGGAATTATCTATTTACGAGGGGATACCGCACCTTTGGGCTCCTGTTGTTATTGAAACTGATAAGGCCACCGGACTTCTTGAGGCTCTTGTATCTGAAATGGAGAATCGTTACAAGAGACTTTCCAGAATCGGAGTACGTTCCATCGATGAGTTCAATTCCAGGCTGACTGCGGAGACCGAAGACGAGAGGCTTCCCTATATCGTAGTGTTCATTGATGAGCTCGCGGATCTTATGCTTACCGTTTCGAGGGAGATAGAACCGGCGATATCAAGGCTGGCTAACATGGCAAGGGCAGTTGGTATTCACATGGTTCTGGCTACCCAGCGCCCGTCCGTGGATGTAATAACCGGTGTGATCAAGGCGAATTTCCCTTCGCGGATAGCTTTTAACGTGCAATCAAAAACCGATTCACGCACTATCCTTGATATGAACGGCGCTGAAAAACTTCTCGGTAAAGGGGATATGCTCTACCTTCCGACCACCTCACCCGAACCGGTCAGAGTTCACGGTTCATTTATATCAACGGAAGAAACAAGAACTATAGTCGAGCACCTGCGTGATCAGCCGGAGGTACCGTTCGAATTTGAATTTCCTGATGATGACAGCTGGAACATCGGTGATCCATTTGTGGTAAAGATAGATGATCCGCTGTTCGGTAAGGCTAAACAGGTTGTGATTCATACACAGCAGGGGTCGGTGTCGATAATCCAGAGAAGATTGAGAGTGGGGTATTCAAGAGCCGCCAGCCTTATAGACATGCTTGAACAGGCGGGTATAGTCGGACCGTTTCAGGGCAGTAAAGCCAGGGCGGTTCTGGTAACTATGGAGGAACTTCAGAAAGAGAATGAGAAAGAGGATAGCGATGAGGAGTAAACTACTGTATTGCGTGCTGCCGGTTGTTATATTCGCCCTCGCATGCGGTGGCGGCAGCAAGGGTTTTGACCATGCGGGCTACTCGGTCGGTGAGGATGATCTATCCGTTTTTACAAGAGCCTGCCAGCAGTATTTCAGGGGAAGCCTGTCGAATTCAAAGGAATCTTTTAATTCTCTGATATACCGTTTTCCCGATTCCTACCTTAACGGAGATGCTCAGCTTGCAGTAAGGAGAATAGAGTACGAACTGACCGGTGTAAGTGAGATCCCTATTGAGAATGACAGCGGCATGACTCTGATCTTCCCTTCGGTTGCGATCGTCGGCATACCATCCGTAGTTTCTACGGTTTCACAGCTTGAAATACTTATTGCGAGTACCGGTACTCCTCCCCTGACGATTGAAGATGCGGGAGCACCGGATGTGACCCTGGTTCTTTACCCCGATGGTTTCCAGGAGCAGGCGTTCACTGTTTCAGATTCTCTATCATCCTGGCTGTCATCACATTCCTCAGTGCCTGTCCAGCCGGGCGGAGACATAATATCAACTGTCGCGCCGGGGCATTCGGGAATTGTTATTGTGATCGGAACCGATGCTATGGTCGACGGATATTTTCTTCAGAGCAATTACGTCGACCCCTGACCGTCTCATTTTAAGGAAGAAATATGCTGTACCTGTATCTGCTGCTTTCCATAACCGCTTCGTCTTCTGTAAATCCTCTTCTGGAGAAGATGAGAGACACGGTATTCATGACCGGTTCGTTCGATCAGACAGATTCCTGGGCACTCACACTGGAAGAGGAAATATCATCTGGGACGATGTACCTGAGTCATCCAGACCTGTTTCTGCTTTCCTATTCCGAACCTGCCGGAGCAGCAATGGGTTACGATGGATCAGTCCTGTATACGATCGAAGCCGATCTGCAGCAGGTTATCATTTATCCATCCCGGGAGCCGGGCAGCTTTCTGCATATGCTGGAAAAGTGTGCCGATACAACGGTTACTGAGACTATCCAGTTAAGCGGAGACAGTCTGACAGTTATGCTTGAAGGTGATTTCGGAGAGGGAATAAGCCGTATGAAAGTTGGTTTTACTCTTTCGGACAGTCTGCCGTTCCTTTTTTCAACAACCGATTACAACGGCAACAGAACTGAGTACACTATCCGGGACCTGACAACCGGTGATTCCTCCCCGGAAGGTATTTTCCAGCTTATCGTACCCGATGGGTATACCATCGTAAATCCTGAGGAGTTTTAGTTTGCAGAAGGCTTATCTTCTGACTCTGGGTTGTCCCAAGAACGAAGCAGATTCGGATGCTTTTGCAGGTTGTCTCAAAAAAGCAGGATGGGGGATAACCGGGAGCATTGAGAACTCTGATCTGCTTCTTATCAACACGTGCGCTTTTATTAAACCCGCGGTAGATGAATCCCTTGAAGTGATAGGGGAGGCTCTGGATTGGAAAAATGAAAGACCGGAGAGAGTACTTATCCTCGCCGGCTGCCTGCCCGGCAGGTATCCGCAAGATGACTCGGGCGGGCTGGAGGGCTTCGATCTTGTAATTGGACCCGGGGATACAGCCCGGCTTGAGGAATACCTTCTGCTCTCTTCGGCTTCGAGTCCTGAGCCCGCCGGAGGCAGGATATCAAGGTATCTTAAAATATCTGAGGGATGTTCCAACAACTGCTCTTACTGTACCATTCCTCTTATACGAGGCGCTAGAAGAGATAGAACCCCGGAGAGTATTCTGATGGATGCGCATCACCTTGCACAGCAGGGAGCGGTTGAGATAGGAATTGTCGGCCAGGATACCGCAAGCTGGAAATGCGGAAAGGATTCTGTATCCTGGTTGATCTCTCAGCTTGCCGGTACGTACCCTGATATCTGGTTCAGGCTCTACTACATTCATCCAGCTTATTATCCTGATGATTTCCTTGCGCTTCTCGCGGAACATGAGAACGTTATGCCTTATGTAGATATGCCAGTGCAGCATGTTTCAGACAGGATACTGAAAAGAATGGGCAGACCCTATACCGGGGATCACCTGAGAAAGCTTTTCGATGAATTTGAGGGTTATGACGGGATGCTGTCTGTAAGAACAACATTGATAGCGGGATATCCGGGTGAGACCGAAGAGGATTTCGATGAACTAATCGAATTCCTTTCTCAATACCGGTGCATAAGAACGATTGCCGCATTTCCATACTGGCCGGAAGAAGGGACTAGAGAGTATTCCAGACATTCCTCTGAAGATATTCCAGACGCAGGTGCCGTTCAGTCAAGACTGTCTAGAATTGGCGACTCGGCGGATGAACATAATATTATCTGGGCTGACAGGCTGGACGGTGAGGTAATGGATGTACTGGCGGATACACCACTGCTGGGGCACTCACGCCTTGATGCGCCGGAAGTCGATGGTGCATGCTGTTTTGATAGAAGTGTTGTCCCAGGACGTATTATCAGATGCCGGATAGCCGGAGGAACAGGATCCGACCTTAACGCTGAAGTGCTGATATGATGGGTGTGGCGTATCACCGCATCCGGTTTTATCTTTACTTCAATGTGTAGTTATCATTTTGTAGTGTTGTCTGAAGTTCGGGATGGGAATTTCAGATTAAGTTCAAGTGCTAATATGAAGGAACAGATATGTATACTATTCTGATGGCCGCTTTGCTTGCTCTGGTACCGTCGAATATGGAACTTGCCGAAGACGCGATCCTGATGGCTCTCCAGGAGCTTCCGGATAATCTCTCTTCCAACGGAGCTGATAATATTCAGATAGAGATCCTGGGAGAGCATTCCGGGAACTGGTTCATAGAACAGACCATTTCCTCCGTCCTCCACGAGAATGGAATAACGGTATTTCAGCGGGATGCAGATTCTGACACTCCCGGTATGCTGCTGAGCGTAAGACCTATGGAATTGGTTGTGGAATATGGAGATGTGAGCAGACCATGGATAATCGGTTCCAAACGTGTTGAAAGAATTGCCACATGCGAACTCTCATTCACTCTGTATGACGGCGATAGAAGCGTACTCATGACCCAAAGAGCAACCGGAGTTGAGGTAGACAAGATATCCTGGTCCGATGCTGAAGTTCTTAACGGATCGGAAGGGTGGGACTGGCTTTCAGGTGAATTACCCGAGAACAGGGGTGGTGGAATACTTGAACCCATAATTGTATCCGGCGTTGTGGCAAGCCTTGTATACCTGTTCTACTCCAGCCGTGCTGAATAAACAGTTTTAGTGATACGGGCTGCAGTTGTGCTGAGTCTGTTTCTGCTGCTTCCTATTTCTGCCGGTTGCGGCGGGGGGGAAATCAGCAGCGATATCCTTGAAGAGGCAAGACTACTGAGTCGGTCAGGAAACTACGCCCAGGCGGTTATGCTCTTTGAAGAAGCGGTAGCTCACGGAGACAGCCAGCCCGAATTGCTGCTGGATTATGCAGAGACAGCCGTTCTGGCCGCACAAACGGAAAGAAACACACTATACCGGCAGAAAGCAAAAGAAGCGGTAGCTTTGCTGTCGGATCATCCCGGTGATATCAACCCGAGGGAAATAGGTGAACTCTGGAGAAGACTGGCCTGGGAAATGGCAAGAGATTCAGATTCCCTTCAGGCATTTCACTGTTTTGAAAACGCGCTGGATTACGAAATTCATGATGCTTTCGAGTCCGAATGGCTTTTCAGAGGAGTTTACGCGGGCAACCATCTTGAACTCCTCGCTGAGATCCCGGATACCCTTGCCGGTTCAGCCGCCGCTGACAGCATACTCACGATCACGGCTGAGATATTCCTTGTAGAACTGGACAGGATACCAAGACCCAGAACAGACCTGAGGGAGAACGTTCTCAGGGCAAAGGCTGCTCTACTGCCCTATACATCCCGTACGGAGCAGGAACTCGAGGTTCTTACGGAACTTGACAGGCTTGGCGGGATACAACCGGATGCACGCCTTAGAAGAATACGTCTTCTCCTTTGCGTTGCAGAAGCAGATATAGCGGAGAACCGCTTGACCCTTGCCAGAGAAAAACTTCTTGAGGTATGGAACTCTAATTTTTCAGGTGAGAGGATAGAATCGGCTTACATATTCGGGCTTATGCAGGAGAGGAACGGGAATATAGATAGCGCTCTTCAGTGGTATAGAAGAGCGTGCACTGTTTCTCCGGGCTCATCCTCTCAGTATGCTTTACTTGCAGCTGCAAGAAGAGATTCTTTAACTTACGATTACGAACGGATGGAGCAGGATAACTGAATGAGAAGGAACATTGTGGTACTTGCAGCCGCCCTTTTGCTTGTTGCGGCTTGCGGCAGATCCTATAACACGACGGGAATGAATCTTGAGCAGGTTGAAGAACTGGCTGATGAAGCATTCCGTGAGTCCGATTTCAGAGGAGCATCAAGACTGTACACGGAACTGATGTTCATGTACCCGGGGTCTTCGCAGATAGATTATTACCTTTACCAGCTAGGCAGGTCCGAGGCTGGCAGCAGGTACTGGGCTGATGCCTTGTTCTACTTCGACAGGGTAGAAAGAGAATACAGCAGAAGCCAGTGGTCGGACGACTGCGCCTATCAATCAGCAATAGTATGGTGGAACCAGCGTCAGGATTACAGGAAGGATCTGACACCTGTACTGAACTGCAGGGCTGAACTGGAGGATTTTTTCCTGCAGTACCCCGGATCATCACTGCTGGGGGATGCCGAAGCTCTCATGCTTGCTGTGAATGGTCACCTTGCCAGAAGAGCGCTTTTCATAGGTCAGTTCTATGCAAGACGGGACAAATATGACGCTTCTCTCCTCTACCTGCTGGAAGCCCTGAACGATTACGGCGAGACCGATTACATGGCGGAGGTGCTCATCTCTCTTGGAGACCTCTATATTGAAAAGGATAACGAGTACACCGCCAGGGATTACTATCGCAGAGCGATGAACGAGTGTGAATTGAGCGAAGAGCAAGTAATCGAAGTGCAATCCAAACTGGATGAACTGTGAAATGACAGGGCTCCTGGGCGGGACATTCGACCCTCCCCATTTTGGTCATCTTATTCTAGCCCTGGAGGCAAGCCGGCAGTTTGATCTTAAAGAGGTACTGCTTGTTCCAACAAGAATTCCTCCTCACAAACCGGGAAGACGGATAACACTCTTCAGGCATCGTTTACGCATGACAGAACTTGCCACGATCGATTCCCCTGAGCTGACAGCAGCGGATCTTGAACCTGTGGATGGCCCATCATGGACAGTCAATCTCATAGAGAAGCTCAGCGGGATGGGTATGGATATCTGTTTTATCATGGGCATGGACAGCCTTTTAGAACTTCATACCTGGAAAGATCCGCAGCGAATTTCGGAAATGGCTAAGATGGTAGCAGGTACAAGACCCGGATACAGAGCTGAATCCATCGACATCAAGTACAGGTCCATTGTGGATACATTTGAGATACCCGGCACCAGCATTTCATCATCTGATCTCAGAGACAGGTTTGCCCAATGCTTCAATACACGCTATCTTGTACCTGACACTGTCAGGAACTACATCAGGGAGAATGATTTATATGTCACATGAAAAAGCTATTGATAAGCTTCTGAATGCTGTGCTTGATGAAGATGTCAGTGATATGCACTTCAAAGTGGGAAGCAAACCGATAATCAGAAAAGCTGGTGAGATAGTTCATGTAGATGAATTCTCCACCATGAAGGTTGAGCATATTCAGCGTCTTATTCGTGAGATCATTACAGATGCCCAGGCTGAGGATTTTACCCTCGGTAACGAACTTGACCTGAGTTACTCGCTTGCGGACCAGGCCAGGTTCAGAGTCAATATCTACCATCAGCGCGGGACACCGGCTATGGTCATGAGGAAGATCCCATTCGAAGTCCCGATGCTGGATGACCTGGGGCTTCCCGAAGTAGTCAAGGAAATATCCATGCAGATGAGGGGGCTGGTCCTGGTAACCGGAGCAACCGGAACAGGTAAATCAACGACCATAGCAGCGATGATAAATCATATCAACATGAACCGTTCCGCCCATATCGTAACAATAGAAGACCCCATCGAATTTCTTCATTCGGATATCAACTGCACTATATGCCAGAGGGAAGTGGGGATCGACACCAAGGACTGGAGTACCGGCCTCAAATCGGTATTCAGACAGGACCCGGATGTAATCCTTATTGGAGAGATGAGGGATGCCGAATCGATCTCCACAGCACTTATAGGAGCTGAGACAGGGCATCTTGTGCTCAGTACACTTCACACAACTAATGCTATGGAGACGATTTCCAGAATAATTGATGTCTTCCCTCAGGGGCAGCAGCATCTCATAAGGCTGCAGCTCGGTCAGCTTATAAGCGGGATAGTATCCCAGAGGCTTCTTCCCGCTATAAATGAAGAAGATGGAAGAGTCCTGGCTGCTGAGGTCCTGGTTCAATCATCTACTGTAAATGCGTGTATAATAAATCCCGAGAAAACTTACCTTCTCACAGAAACGATGGAGAAGAGCTATTCACAGTACGGCATGCAGACCTTTGATATGGCTCTGTACAATCTTCTTCTGGATGAAAAGATAGACAGGGAAGTAGCCCTGGCTACTTCATCGAACCCAACCAAGCTCGACCTCAGGCTCAAGGGTATAGAAACTGCTTCGGATTGGAGGATGGACTGATGTTGATAAATCAGATAGAGATAAGCGCGAATATAGTTCCGCTTGCCATAACAGGCGGGGTAGTCCTGCTTATTCTGGGGCTTATTCAGCTTTACCTGGGATTGAAAGCTCAGAAGTCACCTAAGGTGACAGGTGAGCAGACTATGGTAGGCGAAACGGGGATCATAAGAAAGGCGTCAGGCTTCATGGACAGGTCTATCGTTGAAGTTAGAGGCGAACTCTGGTGGTGCCTTCCAGCAGCAGGATCTAACGCTCTGGAAGAGGGAAACTCCGTGAAAATAGTGGGTATTGAAGAAGATTCAATGATACTTGAAGTTGATAGCGAATAAATTGTAAACTGTCGAAAAGACGGAGGGAGTGACAATGTATCCTGGAATTATAGTAGTAGTGGTGATCCTGTTCCTTTTCCTGGCATCGGCGCTTAAAGTTCTCAAAGAGTATCAGAGAGGTGTTGTATTCAGACTGGGTAAGGTAATAGGTCTCAAAGGACCCGGGCTGATAATAGTCTGGCCCATGATAGACAGTATCAGGCGGGTTGATCTCCGAGTGGTAGCCATGGATGTGCCTCCGCAGGATGTCATAACTCATGATAACGTATCTGTACGGGTTAATGCGGTTGTTTACTTCAGGGTCATCGATCCTAAGAGAGCCATTCTGGAAGTAGAGAATTACATATACGCTACAAGCCAGCTGGCGCAGACAACTCTCAGGAGTGTGCTTGGTGAGGCTACGCTTGATGAACTTCTTGCCAAAAGGGATGAGATCAACGCAAAACTTCAGGACATACTTGACAGAATGACAGATCCCTGGGGCATTAAGGTAAGTACCGTTGAGGTTAAGCATGTAGACCTTCCTGAAGACATGCAGAGGGTCATGGCAAAGCAGGCCGAAGCGGAGAGGGACAGAAGAGCCAAGATAATAAGGGCAGACGCCGAATTCCAGGCAGCCGCCAAGCTGGCCGAAGCAGCTGATATTATAGACGCTCATCCTGTTGCACTGCAGCTTCGCTACCTTCAGACGCTTTCGGAGATAGCGGTGGAGAATAATTCCACAACAATATTCCCGCTTCCCATAGAGCTTCTTAAGCCTTTCCTGAAAACTATCGACAGCAGGAAATAGGCTGTGTTCGCCGGCGCGATAACTGCCCTTGTTACACCTTTCCGCAGCGGTGCTGTAGACCTGGATGCGCTGAATGGTCTTGTGAACTGGCAGATAGAAAAGGGAATAGACGGTCTGCTTGCCTGCGGGTGCACCGGTGAGGCGGCGACTCTAACCACAGAAGAACAGCTTCTGGTGATAGAGAAGGTTATGGAGGCTTCGGCAGGAAGGGTTCCCGTGATAGCTGGTACGGGAACGAACGCTACCGCCTCCTCAATAGAGCTTTCCCTCGAAGCGGCTGCAATGGGTGTGGATGGAGTGCTTCTGATAACACCATACTACAACAAGCCTACTCCAAAGGGACAGATTGAACATTACACAAAGGTTGCAGACGCGGTTGACTGCCCGGTAATACTCTACAATGTACCCGGCCGGACAGGCACCAACATGCTGCCTTCGACCATTGCGGTTCTATCAAAGCATCCGGGGATAGTAGCTATCAAAGATGCAGCGGGCTCTGCCGAACGTGTCACCGCAATCCGCAACCTCTGCGATATCACGATATTGAGCGGAGACGATCCGCTTGCCATGGCTCAGGTAGCCCTGGGCGGTTCCGGAGTTATTTCGGTGGTTTCCAATATCGCACCCTCTGAAATGTCGGATCTCATTTCTCTGACCGCAGCGGGAGAGCTTGATGCCGCCCGTGCAGTTCAGGCAGGACTTTACCCTGTGATAAAGGCGATGTTCCTTGAAACGAACCCTATCCCTGTAAAAAAGGCTCTCTCTCTGATGGGGTTGATAACTGATGAACTCCGTCTTCCGCTGGTTTCAATGAGCGGGGAGCTGGTTCCGGAACTAAAAGGGGTGCTGGAAGAGGCCGGAATACTCTGATGAAGCTCTGCATATTCGGAAGCTCCGGGCGAATGGGCAGGCTTCTCCAGGAGGAGGCGGGAGATTCTGTTGCTGCGTGCTACGACGCGCTTCCTCCGGGCATGAAAGCCGATGTTCCTCTGCCGGATGATATCGATGTGGTTCTGGATTTCTCCCTGCCTTCTGCATGGAAGGATCTGGACAGACTGCTCTTTGGAAGTGCAGCAGCTCTGGTTACAGGTACAACCGGGCTTGGCCCGCTGGAGATGGAAATGCTTGCAGGATGGGCGAAGGACCGGGCCGTGTTCGCTTCCTCGAACATGAGCGTTGGTATTTACGTTCTGGGTAAGCTGCTGGCGTACGCTGGGGAGATGCTTGCGGGGGATTTTGACCTTGAAATTGTTGAGTGCCATCACTCGGGAAAGATCGACAGTCCCAGCGGAACCGCTTTGACGCTTGCAGGAATCTGGGAGGAATCCGGCGGAGGAAGCCGGAAAACCTTCGGCAGATCAGGCGCTGCGGGTCCGAGGTCTGCAGCTGAAACAGGGATTCATTCCATGAGGGGCGGGGACGTTGCCGGTGAACACCAGCTGCATCTTCTTGGAAAAGGGGAACGGCTTCTGCTCTCTCATTCGGCAGCTGGAAGGAGAACGTTCGCAGCGGGCGCCCTTAAAGCTGCAGAATACATAAACGGAAAACCGCCGGGTATTTACACGATGGACGATCTGATGCGAAGAAGCGGAAAATGATCAGGAAACCGGCAGTGGCAGGTATGTTCTATCCTTCGGACAGGAAAACCCTGCAAGAACTTGTCAGCTCCCTCATATCAGGGTCAGGCAGACAGTCTGATGAATCTATCACGGGTATTGTAAGCCCGCATGCCGGATACGTTTACTCGGGGGGCGTGGCAGGTGCCGCTTTCGCGTCCGCGCCGGATAACGTGAAAAACGTTATCGTAATTGCACCGCCTCACAGGTATCCGGTGACGGGCGCTTCTGTATACGATGGAGAGGGTTACGAAACACCTCTGGGAACATTGCCCCTGCAGAGGGAAATAACATCCCGGCTTCTCGGGGCAGGGCTGACCTTCCAGCCGGGAGCTCACCGCAGCGAACATTCGGCAGAGGTGCAGCTGCCCTTCATACAGGTAAGGTGGCCCGATTCCTCAATAGTTGTAATTCTTCAGGGTTCAGTTTCAGCAGATTATTCAAGACAGCTGGCGGAAATCATATCCGAAGCTGTGCGCGGTTTTGATAACACCCTTGTAATAGCGTCAAGCGATCTTTCCCACTACCATTCACTCGCTGTGGCGGAGAAAATGGACATGAAGATCATTGATGCGTTCGTAAGCGGAAATCCTTCGAACATGGAGAAGGCGCTTCAGGAAGGTGCTGAAGCCTGTGGAATAGGCCCCATCCTAACACTCATGAACTACGCAGCACAATTGAAACAGACAAGGTTCGGGGAGATAATGTGGGAGACGTCCGCTGCTGCAAGCGGAGACAGCAGTTCTGTCGTTGGTTATTTCGCGGGTTTCTGCGGAGAGGAGGCAGGGAAATGACATCGGAAGCTGATAGAAACAGTATCATTGATCTCGCCAGAGCGACAATTTACGCTGCCGCTTCGGGGAAAGATCTTCCCGCAGTGCCTGATGGAGAGGTTTTCAGGCGGGAGGGAGGCGCCTTCGTAACAATTAAGAAGAACGGAGCTCTGAGAGGGTGTATAGGGCATTTCATCGGAACAGGGTCGCTTGGGAAGACGATAATCGAGATGGCCGCTTCCGCAGCCGTTCGGGATCCGAGATTTTCCCCCGTCGAACCCGATGAAGTCGATGATCTGGAAATTGACATATCTCTTCTTACTCCCATGATACCCGCGGAACCTGCGGATGTCGTACCGGGGGAGCATGGTCTTTATATTAAATTCGGGTTCAGGTCCGGAACACTTCTTCCGCAGGTTGCCGCCGATGCAGGATGGGACAGGGAAACCTTTCTTACCCATACATGCCTCAAGGCAGGGCTTCCGCCCGACTGCTGGAAGCGGGATGGTGTCCAGATATTTACTTACACCGCAGAAGTATTCTGCGAACAGGAGGATGGAGCAGATCCGATATGAAGTACTTTCTTATTATTGCTGTGATTTTGCTGCTGGGATGCGACATGCCCGGTGTTGGAGAACTTTCGGAGCGGGTGGATGATCTCGAAGAAGTAACAGCCTACGATGATTCTGACATTGTAGAGCAGGTTTACATGCTCGAGGGAGATATTGAAATAATCGATGAGAGAGTGTCTGCTCTCGAACATGGTGATGTATCAGATATCACTCGTGTTCCCACAGAACCCAGAACCCCACGGGATACCCCTGTAGAGGAGTCTGAGGAAGAGATAACTCTTGTTATCGCCGATATCGAGGGGCTTCAGGAGTCTATGGATCTCCTCAGCACGAACCTTTCAGACAGTATACTCGTGCTTGATGAATCCATCGAGTTACTGGTTCTTTCACTGGACAGCCTTGTAATGGAGAATGATTCCCTCAGAGCCGACCTAGAGGATCTTAAGAGTACGGTTTCAAGCCTCAGCTACACTGTTGAAAACATGCGGTACACAGGAACAGGGTCCGGCACTTCGTCCAGAAGCAGCAGCAGTAGTAGTACTGGAGGAAGCAGCAGCAGCGGCGGGCGCTGACAGCGATATTTCAAGGATTTGATAAAGCGGTGACACCTGCTCGTGATGTCACCGCTTCATCCATTCCAGAGTCATCTTGACTTGATTTACAGCTGCAAGTATACAAATAAAGTACTGGGGATTGGCCTCATCTTCGGTGTTGATCCCCTGTTACAGTTTATATCAAAACAGGGGGGGGGTAAAATGTGCTTTTCAAAAAAGATCATAACTCCGTTACTGCTGACAGTATTTCTTGTTATTCCAAACCCCTCCTTTGCCGGGTGGCTTGAGTTCGGCGCAGGCTGTACCGCAGGTTCAGAGCCGCTGACAGGGCATAACATAACCCTTGACGAATTTATAAGTTTTGGCGTTGAGCTCCTTGGGCTTCAGTCGGATACACTAAGTCATGATAGAACAAACTACCTTAGGTTCAAGGGAACACCCGGTACCCGCCCCATGGGAGAAGTCGGATATCCGGAGCTACCCGTTGTTACCTGCTTTATAGCTGTTCCGGATGAATCCGATCTGACTCTGGATTATTCAGCCAGCTGTATGACTGTTATTGACTGCCTTCCGGTCTATCCCGCACCTCTGGACAGTCTTGTTGCAGACAGTCTTCACACTCACTGGATAAAGGAGTTCTTCAGGAAGGATTCAGCAGCCTATTCTTCCTCTGAATGGTATCCTGCAGTACAGGCTGTTTTTTCGGGTGAGTTCAGGCTCCGTGACCAGCGAGTTGCAGTCGTTGATGTATATCCTGTTCAGTACCTTGCTTCAGAAGACAGCCTGAGGGTTTGGAGTGACATTGAGCTGTACATCAACTTCGAAGGCGCTGACCCTGTATGGAGCGATGCGGGATTGGGTTATTACGACAG
>JAUVIR010000035.1 GCA_030592645.1 Candidatus Fermentibacterota bacterium
CAGGACTTAGAGCCCAAGGATGACGACAATTTCAAGATTACAGATTGATGGCTGTAATCAATTGCGAGGTACTTTAGGCGACTTTAGTCGCTAGCCGAACCCACCTCCTTCAGGTGGTGGTGTTCAGTAAGCTGCAGTCGGTGAAGTTGAATTTCAAATATGCATCGTAAGCCTGAACCACTCCGAATGTGCCTGAAACCGAGGCTGTGTAAACCTGCTTGCAGGCCGCTCCGCAGGAGTAAACCAGTGCTGCTTTGTCAGAATTCGTGAGTGGTTCGTGGTTTATATACTGGCTTTCCAGTGAATCCAGATATACGTTCAACTCAGACCAGGAGGGGAAATCATGGGCAATATGATCATCGTCTATCCAATAGTATTCATGGTAATTATGGTAATAGTCGTCAGTATCGTTGAACTGTGTGCTGTTTGTGGTTTCCCCGAAATTCAGGATTGATGCCATGGCAACAGCTGGGCAGCCCGCAACACTCCTGGAGCCTGCGATGAGGTCCATCGGGCAGTAACCGTTGAACGGCGCTCCCTGCGTCCAATTCTCCATGAGCCATCCCTCTGTTGGTGTTGTACCCGCAGGAGGCCACTGCTCTAGAAGATTGTCCGATAACAGAACGTAGTTTCCTGTAGAATACTCTTCCCACCAGATTCGATGTATCTGGAGCAGTTCCGGTGGCGCATCATCAAGGGACGACAGCCTCAGTTCAATATCCATAGCTATGATTTCCAGGAGGATGCTACTTTCACTTTCTACATCTGTGCAGTTATCAGTGTACGAGTAAGCAATTACCGGAGGCAGATCGGTATCAGCGGATGTTATCACATAACCAGCAGGATTGAGTTCGAAGACGTATGCAAGGGGTGATTCATACTGGCTATTCTCAAGGGTGATGCAGCTGGTTATTACGAAAGATAGGTTCCGACCATCTCGGGTAAGCCTGGCATCTGCAACATTTTCCGCCTCGATCAGATCAACCGGTATGGCGTTCAGGATGCTGGGGAGAAACACGAAAATGACCATGCAGAATATGGAAAGCTTCATTTAAAGACTCCTTGTTCATAATCGATTTTAGAATATCTCAGATGAATATAGAGAAATATTGTCTTTCAGATATACCCGCAAATTGAGGATTGTCCCGGGATTCAGCAGGGGCGACGATTGCCGCCCCCATAGAGATCAAGATCAGTTGATGGTTGAACTGGTAAGGTCGTAGGCCATGTATACTGTTCCGTTCAAATCGGTTTCATGAATGAGATATCTAACAGCACCTGTTCCCTTTGAGAGGAACAGATCGAAGTAGAAACTCGGTTCCAGCGAATCCGTGTCTCTGAGATTAGCACAGCTGGTAAAAGATCCGGCAGGTACTGTGACGCTTGCAGAGAGGGATAGGACAGCTCTTGATGTTGTCGGCTCAGTGGTATCAGGAATCCAGGTGTCACCAAGTGTAAGCGGATGTTTCATAAATAGTTCATAATCGGTTGATGTTGTGTCGTCGTACATTCTCCACTCGGAATCGGTTCTATTTGCGTAGTTCATGGTTATGGTGGTATGCGTGAAAACCGTATCCGGGGTTGTCATTGTCGTGATTAAGCTATCTTTGATTGTGTAAAGCTGGAACCCCTGCTGATGAGTTGTCGTTCCAATAACCTGGGTAATGTTAGATCCGGATAAGAATGTGGTATCGACACTACCAATTGTAGATACATATCCGCTCAGTGAATAATCCCACTGATTTCCGATTGCTATGGGCAGATAATCGTCATTCTCACTCGGACCTGTTGAATCGCTTCCGCAACCGACAACAGCAAGCAGAGATATGACAGCAAGAAATGTCACGAGTTTAAGCATGGTTCCCCCTTTTTATAATTCTGTTCCATCCGGACTATCCGAATAGAACGGGTAGCATAGATGGAATACTTGCGTTTGTCCAGTGAGTAGTCAGGTTAGTAAATGTATATCAATATTTTAGAACTCCAGCCCGAATATCAGTACGAATCAGTTCAGGAGAATCAGTTTACCTGTCGCGACTGAGGAACCGCATTCAACGCGGTACATGTACATTCCCCTTGAGACAGGTACACCCCTATTGTCTTTACCATCCCAGACTATTGAATGCAATTGTGCGGAATGAATCCCATCAATGAGAGTAGTAACAACGCGCCCTGCCATATCAAAGACGAGTATACTGACATTCTCTTCAATGGGTACGGTATACTGTATCACGACGGAAGAGATGAATGGGTTTGGTGAGGCAGAACATTGAAGAATATTGCCATAACCCGCGGTAGTTTGCAAAAATATTCCCGTCCCATCGGGATCATAAGAAGATGCACCGCTATCATCTGTTCCGAACCAGACTACCTCACCGTATCCCATACCAACTGCATTAACTTCATCATCCGCAAGGCCCTCTGTTTGTGTGTAGGAAGTCCATCCCACACCATCTTCGTATCTGGCAATCCCATCAAGCGTTGAAACCCACACAATCCCTGAATCGGAAACACAGATATCCGTTGTGTTGTTACTCGGTAGTCCTTCGGCTATTGTATAACTTGTCCATATTCCGCCGGAAAAATAACTTACGCCACCCATTGTGGCAAACCATTTACCATTGTACTCGTCAAAAGCAATGGCCTGGATATGGTTCTCTACAAGACCGCTGTTACCGGTATGGTAACTTGTCCATCCGGATGAGCCGTCGAACTTACTCAGACCTTCTTCAGTTCCTATCCATACAGTATCAGCATTGTCCACAAAAACCTGCAGGCCATCATCATCAATTATTCCGCTGTTGCTGAGATAGTAATTGGTCCATGTGGAGCCATCAAACCTGGAAAGAGCGCCATCCTGACCGCTCGGACCGCTCCAACCTGATGTTCCGAACCAGAGATTTCCCTGACTGTCAGATGACACAGACAGGATAATATCTCCGAGAAGATCGGAATTACCGGTATTGTAGTTCATCCAGCTTGTTCCGTCGTATTTCCAGACTCCCATAAACTGAGACCCTGCCCATAATGCGTTATCTGCGATATGCACATCGTTGATATTATTATCGATAAGACCACAGTTCTCAGACGTATAGCACAACCAGGTGCTTCCATCGAATAATGAGATACCGCTGTGGTCTGTTCCGAAGTAGAGGCAGACATCTGATGTGCCGACATCACCGTACTCTATTGATGTGAAGTAATTAGTGTGCGGTTCGTTTGCTGTCTCGAGGTACTCCCAGTTGCTTCCATCATACCCGGCTGTTCCGTAGCTTGCCGTTCCGAACCAGGTTACTCCATCCGCGTTGGAAATGGCATAAACGTAGGGATCTGGAAGTCCGGAACCTGCTGGAGTCAGGATACTCCAGGATCCATCGTATCTTGCAACACCTGCGTTTGAGGGTGTTGGAGATGCCGGATGGTTAGAAATCCAGATGATGGAATCAGCTTCAACCTCAAATGCTTCAATATTGTTTCCCAGCAGGGAACTGTTGCCGTCATCGTAGTGAGTCCAGGATGAACCGTTGTAAGCGAATACATAGTTTGTCCAGCTTCCGGCCCAGACATTATCGCTACCATCAACGGTCAGGGACAGGAAGTATTGGCCTATGGAACCGGGATCCGGATCGTAGTGTGTCCAGGAAGTGCCATTGTACATCGATACGCCGCCCGGGTCACCGAAATCGTCGGGATTGTTTGCTGTCCAGATATGGTTCTGCGAGTCGACGCCCATTCCCCTGACAGCAACGTTTGTAGCACCGCCACCCAGATCAGTGAAAACTTCCCATGAAGGATCAGTGAATTTAGCGCAGCCGTAACCGGTTCCAAACCAGATGGACAGGTCATGATCCTGAACAATGGAGTACACCCTGTTATCAGGTAGAGGGGAATTAGCAGCATTGTATGTTGTCCATGTGCTTCCATCGTAGCACTGTACACCCTCAGTGGTTCCAAACCAGATGTTCCCTGTGTTGTCGATGAAGACATCTTTGACGTTCTGATCTGCGAGTCCTTCCGTTGTAGTGTATTTAGAATATGTCTGTGAAGAGATATTCCATAGAAGTACTCCACCCCTTGTTCCCACCCAGAGATCATTTTCATCAACCGCTAATCCGCTTACGAAGCTGGCATCTGTATATGTCGTCCACACTCCCGCAAAACATGATCCCGAAGGAAGTGCTACTGCAGACAGGATCAATATTAGACCAGTGATAGTATTCACGGAATATCTCATTTGTTTCCTTTCATTAGGCAATTTATGCATTAGCCTGGTAAAGATATCATTAATACTTCAATCATCTATGATACTCGGTGCAGTTACACCGGGGTCAGATGTCATACCGTTCACATGCAGCGTTAATCCTGTCGATCCACCCGATAGCGGTAATCTTTTCGAATATCTCCTGAGCCTTCTCGAAGCTGTTGTGTGTTCTTGCTTCATCTCCCTTTTTACTGAACATCAGACCCTGAAAGTAATAAACCTCGCCAATACATATCTGTCTGTCGGTTTTTTTCAGGATCAGCAATGATCTGTCAAAGGAGGAGATGGCATCGGCCCATCTGTTCTCTTCTGTGGCCAGCCTTCCTGCAAGAAAGTGCGCAGATGCTTCTATCTTTTCTGAATCCAGCTCTTTAACCAGTTGAAACACACTGTTGAGTGTCTCCCCGGCCTTGACTGGATTATTCATGTCCAGATGAAGAGAAATGAAGCCGATAAGGACTTCGGCAAGTAATGATCTCGACTTGATGGTCTGTGCGATTGAAAGGGCTTCAGTGTAATACTCTTCAGCATCCGACAGTTCTCCTTTACCCAGAGATATGTCACCTAGTTCAATAAGGCTTTCTGCTTCAGTCTGACGGTCGCTGATCTCTCTGGATATCCTGAGAGAATTCGTGCTGTACTCCTGCGCGCTTGCATAGTTGCCAAGGTCGCAGTAAAGAGCGCCAATGTTATTCAGAGCCATCGCCTCGACTTTCCGAGTCCCGGTATCTCTTGTAATGTTCAACGAAGCCTCGTAGTTGCCTATTGCTTTGGCATACTCCCCGAGCCTGACATTTATTAGCCCGGTATTGTTGAGAGTGCTCGCTTCAAGTTCTCTCGCACATATGTCCCTTGAAATTTCAAGTGATCTTTCGTAACACTCCATAGCCTTCTCATTGTCACCGGTAGTTGCATAAATAAGACCGATATTACTGAGTGCTCTCGCTTCAGTTTCAACATCACCGAGTTCTTTTATAATCTCCAGTGCTTGGATGTAATAATCCAGTGATGTAGAATATTCATCGAGATTCCAGTGGATAATACTGATATTACCAAGTATCATGGCTTCAAGTTTCCGATCTCCTATATTCTTTGCAATACTCAGAGAGCTCTGATACAGCTTCAGGGCACTTTCGAATTCTCCCAGATACCAGTTAGCGATACCGATGCAATTCAGACAGGCTGATTCTCCTTTCTTATCAGCAAGTGCCCGGTAAATCTCCAGAGCGTTCTCGGCCATTTCAATGGTGTTGGTATACTGCGATATTCCGAAATGACCTTTGCATAGCGCTACAAGACTATCGGCTTCCAGTTTCTGTTCGCCCAGCGATTGTGAATTACTGACAGCCTGTGTAAGGTCTTCTATCGCTTTTTCCTTGTCTCCAATCAGATTCAGCACTGATGCCCTTTTCATCAGGACTTCGACCTCCATGATCTTACTGCCGATCATGCTTTCCGGCAGGCATTCAAGAACTCTGCTATAGGAATTTATCGCGTCCTGGTTGGCATAGGCATCCTTTGCCCTGTCAGCTGCAATCATGCCGTATTCGATTACTTTATCATTATCAGAACATAAGTAAAAATGATGTGTTAACTCCTCGATTACTTCTTCCGTACGATTCTCATGAAGTTTTTCCAGCGCGCTTCCAACCGTTTGATGGTAGAGCTTTAATCTTGAAGCACTCATCTGCTGATATATTGTCTCTCTGACCACATCCTCCGTGAAACGGTACCTATCTTCATCGCATTCTTTCAACAACCTCATACCCAGTATCTCATCCAGCATATCCAGTAGATGACCCTCATTCCTTCCGGTTATTAAAGGGAGTAATTCAAAATCGAAATCCCTGCCGATCACCGAAGCATATTCAAGAAGCTCGCGTGCCTGGTGTCCCATCATTCCCATTTTTCTATCTACCACACTCCTGACCGAATTGGGAATAACTATCTTTTCTTCCTCAATGAACGATATACTTTCATCCTCCCAGATGAGTGCGTTATTCAGTTCAAGGGATTTCAAAAGCTCCTCAATGAAGAACGGGTTTCCCCCGGTCTCCTTGTAGATAAAAGCTATAAGCTCAGGCGATGGAGAGGCATCTACGATAAGTGAGGTCATCCTGGCGACATCAGCTATCTCAAGCGGCTCAAGTTCGACTGACTCGAACAGTTTCTCCCTGCTTATGGACTGCAGGGCACTTTGAAATGAATCGAATTGTGCCTCCTCCACGCGGTAGGTAAAGAAGAAATAGATAGACGCTCCACTCAGCGTTCTGATCAGGTAGTTGAAAAGCTCAAGCGAACTTTCGTCTGCCCAGTGAATATTGCCTATACAAACAAACAGAGGCGATTCTGAAACCTGAAGTTCCAGAAATCTCCGTACGCCTTCAAAAAGTCTGAACTTGTCAAGCATGAATATGCTTTCATCCATCTCCACCAGTTCATCAGACAGCTCAGGTACGATTTTTGTCAGTTCGATCTGAAATGCCGGAGACATCCCATCGATGATACCCCTGCCTTTCTTTCTGTAAACGCTGCGGATGATTTCTCTGAATGCATAGTAGGGGATTGACTTTGTTGTTGCTGATAGATTACTAACCAGATGTGTAAAATCCTGGTAACAGGAATCATTCACGATCTCATGCATCAAACGTGTTTTTCCTACGCCGATCTCACCGGAGATATACGTCGTTCTGCATCCATCTGAAGCTGTCTGAGAAATAGAACTCTTAATTCTGGTTATCTCTTTATCCCGACCAATAATCTCAATTGTTGGAGTAATGACTCTTCTGTACTCTTTAGTGAAGGCGCCAATCCTGTCTCTGCCGTGTCTTTTTGCGCTGTAGAGACGACGATCAGCGGTATTAAAGACAGAAAGCCAGTCTCTCCCTTCAATTGGAAAGGACGCTATGCCGATACTGCATGTCAGCCTTATTTTTGAGAATTCCCTGGAATGACACTGTTCCAGAATACGGGAGGAGATCCTGACAGCCTGCTCGCATTTGGTATCCGGAAGTATACATACAAACTCATCTCCGCCGTATCGATAAACAGTATCATTTTGCCTGATAAGATTCTTGAGAAAAGCAGCATATTCAACGAGAACGTCATCACCGGTGGAGTGACCATAAGTGTCGTTGATATTTTTGAAATGGTCAAGGTCGATAACGAC
Organism: Candidatus Fermentibacterota bacterium; assembly: GCA_030592645.1. Lineage (GTDB taxonomy): Bacteria > Fermentibacterota > Fermentibacteria > Fermentibacterales > JCC-6 > Aegiribacteria. The sequence continues at coordinate 7,431 of JAUVIR010000035.1, forward strand.
TACAGACAGTGGAATCTTATCCTGGTCCGCTTTCTGGATATACTCAAAGGCTCTCTTCGTCAGGTATCGTCTGTTATACAAACCGGTAAGATCATCAAAATATTCAATACCGATTTTATTCATTTTTGATACCATCATATTCCTTCTATACACACTGCAATGATTATAGTATAACGCCGTTCATAGGAGAACCTGCCTGTAATCAAATTCGTAAGGAATCACGCTAAGTACATTCGGAATGTGTATATGAGCATGATACAACCGTATATGCTGCTGCAGCCTTATGCTTGAGATATGTAAGCTAAGTGCTGGGGAGGCAATACCTTTCTTCTCTGAACAATGTCAGGCACGCATCAACAACATTTCCATCGTATAGTATGCCTCTGTTCATTGATATTTCCTCAAGCGCCCGTTCCAGACCACGGGAGCTTCTGTAAGGGCGATGTGAACACATTGCCTCCACTACGTCAACAACTCCAAGAATTCGTGCTTCAAGGCAGATTTCCTCTCCTTTGAGAGCACCGGGATAGCCTGAACCATCCATTCTCTCCTGGTGCTGCAATACGATTTTTCCTACAGGCCAGGGGAAACTGATGGTTTTCAGGATTTCAAAACCTGCCTGTGGGTGGGTCTTAATCAATTCGTATTCGATATCCGTAAGTATTGCAGGTTTGCTGAGAATCTCCGCTGGAATCTTTATCTTGCCGATATCATGCAGAAGGCTGGCGACACGCAGACCTTCGATCATTTCTTCAGAAAGGTTCATCTCTTTTGCAACGACACACGCAAACCTTGCCACTTCCCTCTGATGGCCTGCAGTGTAAGGATCTCTTGTTTCAACAGCAGAAGAAAGCGCATCCACCGTTCCCTCAAGAGTTCTATGTAATTCGTCAAGGCTGCTCTTAATTCTATCTTCCGCCTGTTTTCTGTCGGTGACATCCCAGAAAACTACCTGAGAAGCTGGTTGCCCCTGGTACATTATAGGTATCGCTGTAACCTCAACGTCAACCGATTTGCCGTCGAGTCGAAGGAACTTTTCCTCTATAGGTTCAGCGAATTTCCCATCCTTCTGGCACAATTTGATGCGATCAAGTACAATGGCTCTGTAATCAGGGTGGACAAAATCAAAAACCTTTTTACCGAGAGCATCTTCAGGGCAGGAAGCGGCTACGAGATCAAGACTTGCTCTGTTGGCATAGACGATTACGCCATCAACATGAACTACAATCGCCGCAGGATTGTGGTCGAGCAGGCGTCGGTATTGTTCCTGTGATTCCCGGAGTGCTTCCTGAATCGATTTTCGTTCCGTAATGTCTTCCAGAATACCGTCAAGATAGAGAATACTGCCCTCTTCATCCAATATGGCCTTTGATGACAGTGAACCCCAGAAATTTGAACCATCCGAACGCTTGAACTGGATTTCGAATCCGGAGATCGAGCCTTCCCTTTTGATACTGCGGATGAATCGTTGGCGATCCTCGATATTCCTGTAACAATCAATAACTTTCGTATCGATCATCTTTTCGGGATTCTCGAAGCCGAACATTCTGGCAAGCACAGGGTTAACAGAGAGAAACGATCCGTCCTGCTCGACGGTTGAACGGAATACTCCAATAGGGATGTTCGCGAGAAGAGAACGGTAACGTTCTTCAGAAACTTTCAATGCTCGCTCAGATCTATTTTCCTCTGTGATATCCCTGCCGAAACTCAGTGTTCCGGTAATCTCTCCATCAGTATATATGGGAAGTGTCTGTACCTTGAGCTCGGCTATATTACTCTCTCCTAAGAGGATTCTAACATCATATTCATTGATATTACCACTCATCGTATCAACGAAGATATCTTTGACCCGATCAAGATCATCCGGATGAATAACCGGTGAGAACCCCTTGCCTTTCCAATCATCACTTATTTTTAAGGATAATTCCTCTGCGTACTTATTGAAAAATACGAAATTCCCGTCCCGATCCAGCTGCCAGATCATTTCTCTTGCGTTTTCAACAACGGTTCTGTATTTCAGCTCTGATTCCCTGATGCTTTCTTCCGTTTTCTTCCTCTCTGTGATATTCTGAACAAGCGAGAGAAGTTTAATTACTGTTCCATCCGGGTTTCTTGTGCATTTGGAAGCAATACTTACATGAATAATATCGCCATTCCTGTGTATAAGACGCTTTTCCAGGTTGTAACCATCGATCTTACCGGAGAGTACTCTGGTTAAAGCGTTAAGATTAACATCAAGATCATCAGGATGGGTCAGATCAGGCCATTTCTTCTTCAGCATTTCTTCCCTGGAATAGCCAAGCATATCACAGAGATAGTGGTTGACATTTATAAAGAGCATTTCAGGTGTGAGAATCGCCATGCCTATCAGCCCGAGCTCAAAATAGTCGTCGAACTGTTCTTCATTCATAAGTCATTCCTCACTATTCCTCAGCTTTTTCTCATTCATGAATCAGCTCCTGTCTTATACATGATTCTTTCTCTGGTTAATCCTACAAGACATCCTGATGCCTTAGTTAAGACTGAAGCCCTTCTCGCGGATTATTCTTATGCACGCTTCGGCCACTTCAGGATCGTACAGTATACCCGAGTTCCGGGTAATAACCTCTATTGCTTTATCAATACCGGGGATGGATCTGTAAGGTCGATGCGAGGTCATGGATTCTATCACATCAGCTACCGCAATGATTCTTGCCTCGATCATGATATCGTCGCCTTTCAACCCGTTTGGATAACCCGAGCCATCGTACAGTTCCTGATGCTGCAGGATCACATCTGCAACAGGCCAGGGGAACTCAACATTCGATAGAATATCGAAACCGATCTGTGGATGTGTCCGTACGATTTCCTGTTCAAGTTCAGATAGTTTTCCGGGTCTGGAGAGGATCTCCTGCGGTATGCTGATCTTGCCTATATCGTGTACCAGAGAGATCATGTATATGGCTTCGATCCGTTCATCGCTGAATCCCATCTCAATTGCAATCAGTCTTGCGAGCTCCGCAACCCTCATTTGATGTCCGGATGTGTAGGGATCTTTCGATTCGATTATTTTCGAGAGAGTTTGAATAGTACCTTCTACACTCTTCTTGAGTTTCTCCATGCTTTGCTGAAGCTCAAAGGTGCGATCCCTTACACGTTCCTCGAGAAGCTGCTCCTGAGCCATCAGCTGGTTTTCCACAAGCTTTCGCTCACCGATTTCTCTGCGGAGGTCTACATTTTTCAAATAGTACAGTTCAGCTTCTTTCTCTTTCTGCTCAGTTTCATACCTGATCTGAAGCCTGGCGATCGTATCGGCACTTTCTTCACTGAAGATATCCTTCGTCAGGGAACTGTACTTTTTGTAAAAAAGAAAAGCCCTCTCATAATCACCCATTGCCTTGTAAAGAATAGAAAGCTCTCGATAGCAGTCTGATTCAACAATTCTGGTTCCTATCCTGATGGAAATCTGGAGGCTTCGTTCAAGGTATTCCAGAGCTTCATCATACTTTTCCAGAAGAATCATGATGTGACCTATCAACTTGCAATTATTGGAGATACTCTCTTCGTCCTCCAATTCCTTTACAATAGACAGCGATTTCCTGTAATATTCAAGAGCAGATGTATATTCTTCCAGCTTCATATGAATATCTCCGATATTGCTGTACGAAATCGATATACCCCGTTTGTCACCGAGTTCTTCCTTCAGTTTCAAGGATCTGCCATGGTAATCCAGAGCGCTTTCCAGATCACCTTTTTCCTTAGCGAGAATCCCCATGTTATTGTAGGACATGGCCAGTCCGGAGAGATCTCCTGTTTCTTCTCTGATACTGAGGGCTTTCAGATAATACTCTTCTGCTCTTTCCAGGTTGTTTCGTTTACGGAAAATGATGCCAATGCTGTTAAGAGAATGTGCGATATGATTTCTGTCATTGATCTCCTCAAAAATCGCAAGCGCCTTCAGATGCTGATCAATTGCGAGATCAAATCTGCTCTGGGAGCCGAATACAACCCCGATATTCGTGAATGTTGTTGCCATGCCTTTCTTGTTATCAAGTTCGGTGTAGATTGTGTGTGCGATATTGAAATACTTCATACTTTCAAAGTACCTGCCTCTGGCTCCGTTCGAAACACCCATAAGTCTATTGCTGTCCGCCAGACCTGTTTTGTATTCAAGTCTTTTAGAAAGAACCAGAGATTCCCAGGCGTAGGCCTCTGTCAGTAATGGTCTGGATCTGTAAAGCAGCATACCAAGTTCGTTCAACAGATCGACCCTTGCACGACCGGTTTCTCCGGAAGGAGGCCTGGAACGCATCTTTTTCAGCCTGCTTTTCAGGGAAGCGGTTTCAGCATTCAAAAGTCAGACTCACTTTCCCCTGAAGAGATCTTATTAAAGTCGAATCCTTTCTCGTATATCACTTTCTTGCAGGCACTGACAACATCCGTGTCGTACAGTACGCCCTCATTATCAGTTATTTCCCTTACCGCTTCCTTCAAACCCAGAACTGCTCTGTAAGGGCGATGAGATGACATAGCTTCGATAACATCGGCAACACAGATGATACGCGCTTCTATAACTATTTCATCCGCTTTGAGACCCTGCGGATAGCCTGAACCATCAACATGTTCATGATGCTGCCTGACAATCTCAGCGATCGACCAGGGGAAATCTATTTCATTAAGAATACTGTATCCCGCCTGAGGGTGTATCTGGATAATTCTCATTTCCAGATCGCTCAGGATTCCGGGCTTACTCAGTATCTCCTGCGGGACGTTGATCTTTCCAATATCATGAACAAGAGACGCGATATGAACCGCTTCAATTTTATTCTCTGATAGCTCCATCTCTCGAGCTATGGCGCTTGCCAGTTTTGCGACTCTGATCTGATGACCGGAAGTATAGGGGTCCCTCAACTCCGTTATTTTCGAAATAAGCTCTATGGTTCCCTGAAAACCTCGCTCGAGCTTATTGTAGCTGCTTTTAAGCTCGGTTGTTCGCTCGTTGATCAGTTCCTCCAGCTGATCCTGATGCTTCCTGAGCTCCTTCTCGATATGTATGCGCTCGGATATTTCGTTCTGCAATTCGATGTTCCTGATCTTGTGTATTTCAGCTTCCTTATTTTTTTTCTTCGTCTCAAATTCTACCTGAAGCTGAATCATGTTTCTTGTGCTTTCCTCGCTGAAAACCTCCCGTGATAGATCAGTGAATTTTCGGAAATATTCCAGCGCTCCTCTGAAATCACCTGTTTCTTCATACAGGTTTGCAAGGTTTTCGTACACCTGTATCTCACGGTATTTTGCGTCAGTTTCCTTTGCGATTGTCAGAGCCTGATCCAGATATAGCCTCGCCTGTTTGAATTTACCCTGGATTGTGAGCATTTCACCCAGATTGTTGCATGATGCTGCCAACCCTGTTGTATATCCGAGCCGTTCGAATAATTCGTAAGCTTTTAAAAAATGTTTCCTTGCTTCAGGGAATTTCCCCTTGAATTGAAGAATTAAACCTATGTTGTTGCAGGAAGAGGCAATTCCAAGGTCATCCTCAAGTTCAGTGAAGGAGTGTAGAGATCTTTCAATGAATTCCAGCGCCTTTTCATATAGATTCTGGCTCTGATAGATATTACCGATGTTATTTGTGGTTTTTGCTATGCCCCTTTTATCACCGATAGCCTCACTTATAGCAAGTGATCTGAAGTAATACGTGAGTGCATTAACATGATCTTTTCGCTTCCCGTATATGATACCGATAGCATTAAGCGTGCTGGAAAGCCCGGCTTTATCGTTGCTGCCTTCATGAAGCGCTAGAGCTTTAAGGCTGTAATCAAGCGCTTTCTCATATTCGCTTTTATTCAAGCATGCGATACCTTGAATGTTATAGCATCTTGCCTGATCGATTTCAATTTCATGTTCCCGAGCTACCGAGAGAGCCTGTTCAACCATAAAACAGGCTTCATCAGGGTTGGTTGTCTTCAATATTTCCGCAAGATCAAAAAGAACTGTTATCTCTTCTACGGGCAGCTGATCGCCGGAATTACGAATATCAGCCAGTTTCTTATTAAGAGTCTTGATTCTACTGCTGATAGGGACACCACCACTTCTGGTTTATCTGGTCTCCTTAATAACCCTCTTTGCTTCAGTATAGAGTTTTGCCTTCTGCTGGGCTATGATGAGCTTCACATCCGCCCATACCAATCCCTGGGATTCGCCAAAGGTTTGAAGAAGGTTCTTCTCGCTGCCGGTCAGCCTCCCGTCCGCCAGTACCATCCGCGACATTGCTGCCAGTATTTCCCTTGCTTCAGCCTGGCTGCCCGGAGCAGGCAGTGTATCCTGCCCTGATTTCACCGTGTTGATTATTTCCGTCAGATGTTCATCGGCTATGTTCCGGCTTTTTGCGAAGGAGGAGAGGGTTTTCATTTCCTTATCATCCACTTCACCATCCACGTACATTGCTTTAACCATCGCTGCGAGAAGGAGTTCTGGTGGTATCAGAGCTGCTCTTTCAATGCTGTCGATAGCCTTTGCGGTTATTCTGGATGCGGAGAAACGATTTACGGATTCCAGCACCCAGTCCTGACTTCCATCGTTCAGAGGTCTTCCGCAGTATTCACATTCACCGGTACTGCCGCCTGCGTATGGTGCTCCGCAGCCCGGGCAGTGAGAAGATCTGAAGCTCTGATCAAGGGCGGTTCTTATGCCATGTTTGCGGACCAGGGTATATATCTGGGGTCTAATGATCTTACGTCCGGTTACACGAACTTTTGAATTTTCATTTCTTCTTGCATTTATACCTGACCATTTTACGAGGATATCGATCCTGTCCATTCGGTTCTTCGTTCCGGGAATGATACTCTGAACTTCTACTGTGCCTACTGCCGCGTCCTTGAAAAAGAGCCAGTCAGTGTCGCTCCTGGTGTTGGACAGCTGTTTTTCGAATCCCTCGAGGAAAGACGGAAGAGAAACCTTCCTTGCTTCGGAAACATCGTTTGAGAACCAGGTTTTTATCAGCCGCCAGAAGATCACGGAAGTTCTGTCTTCTATATGCTGCAGGTTGAACCCCGGGTCTATCGCTTCCATACTCTCGAACCCCGGAATGAGGGACTTGTCGGATACCAGGTTCCATTCCATGGATTGGGTTATTTCAGCAAGCACCCAGTCATATTCACCGCTGGTGAGAACGGAATCACAATTTTCACATTTTCCGGTATCACTCAGTTCAATTGGAGCTCCGCAGTTCGGGCATACTCCTTCGACAAGTCCTTTTCCCTCAAGGGTCTGGACGCCGGGTTTCCGCAGGAAACTCCAGTACTCGGTAAATGGTGCGGATGTGTTCCTGCGGATACGCTTTCCGGTCTTTACGTCAACATCAGTATCGTCAGCTCTGGCAATAATTTCGACGTGAATCGTATCGAAGTGAGAATCACTGAAAACACCGACTATTCTGGAGTTCTGAACTGTAATGTTCTCCATCTTGTTTCTGTATCCTTCAGCCTTCTGCATTTCGATCTGAAGACTGAACCGCTCATCTATCCCATCTGATATGAACTGATTCACAGGTGAAATATCCTGATTCGACCAGGCTTCCTGAACGGCTATGAAAGCCCTGTTCACCTTCTGAAGAAATTTATCCGCAGAAAACCCGGGGTCTCTCTGACTCAAAGCATCCAGAGCGCTATGCATTTCCTGGTGTTCCTGTTCTCTTCTGAGTTTTCCAGCCCTCGTGATGGTATGTGTTTCGTATCCGCCTTTTGCCTTCTTCCCGAATTTTATCATGAGGATTACTACCACTATCAACAGTGGAACACCTATGAGCGGTTTGTGGATGGCAAGCCTGATAAGAAGATAAAAGATGTATCCCGCTCCGCTGCCTCCTCCCCCGCCTCCGCCTGAGCCGCCGTAGCTTCCGCCACCTCCAGCCCTTGCAAAAGCTGTGGATGCCAGAACGAACAGAATGCCGATAAGTATTAGAAAGAACAGGCCTTTTTTACTTCCATGGGATCTGAGCACGAATACCCTCCTTGTGATAGCTGGATAAGCATAGTGTATATTTTTATGTTCCATGTGTCCATAGCCGTATCTGCGGTTATAATCATTTGCACGGAATATGACCTTATCATCATTTTCCTGATGGATCGCTAAATTACCGAGAGGACGTCTTCTATATGCGCATTTGGATAAAGGTGCTGATCGAAATTGCTCTGCTGGCTACCATTGTATCCTGCGGAGGCGATACGGAGCCGGAAACAGTGGATTCCCTGTCCATTGAGGTAACTGCTGATACTCTGATTACAGAAGAACCCATAACAGAAGTATCTGAGCAATTGCAGGTAACTGAAGATGCACTGATTGATACAGCGAACCCGGAAGGGCTATGGGATACGACCATGGGGCAGCTGGAACTTGTAGTTGTTGATTCCGATAATGTCACAGGTAACTATCCGCTGGGAAGCATTGAGGGAACGCTCGCCGGCAACGTCCTTGAATTTACTTATTCTGAGGGAGCCCTCTCTGGAGAGGGAGTATTCAGGTATGAGGATGATTTTAATTCATTTACAGGATTTCAGGATATATCCGGAACTGAGTTTGTCTGGGATGGCAGGAGATTGCAGGAACAATGAACGGGAAGATCGGAGTTTCGGAAATGTTGAAGGAAATAGAGATTTCCGGACCCGCTGCCCCGCAGCCTCTGGTCGAGCAGCAGGTAAAGGATGCATGGACTGATGTCATACCTGATCTTATCAGGTTCGGCAGCAGCGAAGCTGTAACGCTTGTGGTTAACGATGCCACAAGACCGCCCTCCTTTCCTATGATCGCTCCCCTGGAGAAGATTCTTGGTGATAAAGTAAGGATTCTATTCGCCACGGGAACCCACAGACCAGTTACACATGATGAGAAATCAATTCTGCTCGGCGGCTGTTTCCCTGATGCCCATTGGAAAAACAATGACTGCGATTCGGAGGATATGGTTTACATCGGCAGAACTCGAATCGGTACACCGGTCAGCATGGATCCATGGCTTTTCGATGGGAATCCTGTTATAGCCGTGAATTCCGTTGAACCTCACTATTTTGCCGGGTATACCGGAGGAAGAAAATCTTTTCTTCCGGGTGTATCGTCCAGGGAATCCATTGTAATGAACCATTATCACGCATGTATGGAGGGGGCGCTGCCGGGAAGGCTCGAAGGTAATCCTGTGCACGATGACATGATGGATGCTCTCTCCATGCTGGAGGAACGAGTGGAGATCCTGCAGGGGAACGGCGTCGTTCACCGCGGCATGCTTGTGCATTTTTTCTCCGGTACGTGCAGGGAATCCTTCATGAAAGCGACTGAGGCTTCAGCAGCGCTGTCTACGGTTTCAATTCCATACAGATCCCCGGTGGTCATACTTCACCCGGGGGAACCCCTGGATATAAATCTCTATCAGTCGGAAAAAGCCATCTATAACTGTCATTCCATCGTTGAGGATGGAGGTCATCTTCTTCTTATCAGTTCATGCGGTGAAGGTCTTGGAGCGGATCATCTTGAGAAGGCTTTCATCACATCGATGGACGAAACCTGGGTAACCCCCGAGAAACATCAGTACAATCTGGGTGACCATACAATAGTCCGGCTCAAGAATCTCAGGAAAAGGATAAGACTTGCGCTTTCAAGCGACCTGCCTGACAGCTTGGTGGAAGGAATGGGTATTGAACCTGTTCACGATGTTGAAACATGGATCGCAGAGAAGAAATGCGACAGACCCATTTTCATATCCGGCGCAGGTTTTGTAGTGCCTGTCGCTCCAGATAACTGATATGTGGAGCGTAAGAACCCGATTATTGCCTCTCTTTGTTGTGATCGTTCTTGTCTGGGTATTTTTCTACTACAGTTACAGCCTTGTGTCCCGCCTGAGGGAAACAAGGACAAATGCAAACGAGACTATTGCATGGTTCTGGGCAGGGGCGCAGGTTCCCATGAGCAGGCTGGCGGAGCTTGGTATGGTGTACGTCTGTGCAGGATGCGGTTCAACAACCCCCGCTTATGCGTTTGAGTCGGATACCAGTATTACCAGGTTCTGTCAGGAATGCGGTTTTGTAAATGAATGGTACTTCGTATCAATTGAAGGTATTGAGGAGCGGCAGCGGCTTTTCAATAGAACCAGAAGGCTCTTCAAAGAGCTGGTGGAAAGATTGGATTATACGACCATTCTGTCCGATACGGATATGATTCCTCAGGTTGTAAACGGAATTGTAGTTGCAGACACTATCGGCCAGGAGAGTCTCACATCGCTGATGCTGCTTGTCGAGGAACTGGACACGGAGAACACACCGGTTCCAATAACGGATTCCTATGGAGAGACCATTGGATATCTTCATTACGGATCCGATGAACTGGCGAAGGAGCTCATGCTCGTGCCGTATATTGAACTCGGTGTCTTTCTCATACTTGTTCTCCTTTTTCTCTTCGTGATCAGGATGGAAATGAAGAAGGAAAAGGAGCTTTCGTGGGTTGGTTTCGCGAGGGAAACGGCACACCAGATCAGCACTCCCCTCTCATCCCTTATGGGCTGGATAGAACTGCTGCGGGAAAAACCTGATGCCGAGACGGATAAAGAGTTTGCGGAAGCCCTGGAGTTTATCGAGAACGATATCGAAAGATTGAAGCAGATAGCCAGCAGATACGGACAGATGGGTAAGAAACCGAAGCTTGAGAAATGTATGATCAATTCGGTCATTCTTGATTCAGTGCACTACTTCTGCGGGCGTCCTGGATTCCTGTCTGATGATATAAATCTTGAAACTGATCTGAAATCCGAATATCTGATCGATCTTAACAGTGTATTGTTCAGCTGGGTCATCGAAAACCTTCTGAAGAATTCTATTGCTGCTCTGAGGGAAACAAAAAGCGGAATAATCAGGATAAGCACAAGGGATGTTCAGGAAGGGTCGGGGCTGGTTGAAGTTGAAATAGCCGACAATGGAAAAGGCATCCCATTTGCAGATCAGCAAAGGATTTTCAAGTCAGGTTTCAGTACAAGAAGAGGAGGGTGGGGACTTGGTCTTACATTAAGCAGGCGCATTGTAGAACAGTACCATAATGGAAGCCTGCGTCTTAAAGCCAGCTCACCCGGAAAAGGAACCACTTTTATTATTATTCTACCCGCGATATCGGAGGATGCCTGATGATCACTGTTCTGTGGGTTGATGACGAGATACAGCATCTCAGAAGTCATACAAGATACCTTGAGAAGCACGATTTCAAGGTACTTACCGCGCACAGCGGACAGCAGGCTCTTGATATACTCCGAACAAACCAGGTGGATATAGTTCTAATGGACCAGATGATGGTGGGTATGGATGGAATGGAAACCGTAACCCGTATCCGGAAAAATTATCATGTGCTTCCTATCGTCATGGTAACCCAGAGTGAGGAAGAGGAACTGATGGATCTCGCCATTGGTGGTGAGGTTGATGACTATCTTACAAAACCTGTGAATCCCAGCCAGATTCTTCTTGTAATTAAAAAGCTGCTGATGGGTCGCCGCCTCAGAACCCAGAGAGCTGCCAGAGAGATAGCCGACCAGACAACCAGGGTCATGGATATGCTGAGCCATGAAATGGACTGGAGAAAGTGGGTTAATATCTACCGTTCATGGGTTGAGAAGGATGTTGATTCGGGTGGTTCCCTTTCGGATGAAATGAGGAGTGTTGACAGGAATCGATTCAGTGATCTGGAGCTTAATTTCTCGAAACATGTTGAACTCAAATATCGAGATTGGATATCCGATACAGGCCCTGATTCTCCCCTCATGTCACATAATTATCTTGAACGTGTAGTTGTTCCTCAGATGGAATCCTCCGATGAACTGGTTATGCTTGTAATAGACTGCATGAGGTACGACCAGTGGCTTACCATGGCACCCATACTGGAGAAGTGGTTTCATATAGAAACCGATTTCATGCTTACCGTGCTTCCATCCGCAACACCCTACAGCAGAAACGCCATTTTCGCGGGTCTTCTTCCCAGAGATATCTGGAGATTCTACCGGCATAAATGGGATGAGAATTACGGGGAATCCGGATTGAACAGGCATGAGCATTATTTTCTAACAGAAGCACTCCGAAGGTTGGGCTGCAGCAGGAGCATCCAGCCGGAATACGCAAAGATAAGCACCAGAAGAGAGGGAGAAACGCTGATTCATTCCCTGTCTAAATCTCTCAAGGATGGATTCTTGGCGGTAATAGTCAATTACATAGATCATCTAACCCACGGCAGGTCAGAACTTGACCTTATCAGGGATCTGGCTCCGGATGTAACAAGTTTCAGAAAACTGGCCGAGACATGGTTCCGGTCCTCCTTCCTGAAGGATTTGTTCCATACCCTTGCTGCAAGGGGAGCTACAGTTGTAATAACAAGTGATCATGGTTCCGTCTTTTCATCCCGGGAGACAAGGATTAAGGGTAGAGGGGTATCAGGCAGTATAAGATTTCGTTTCGGAAACTCTCTATCGGCTGATCCAAAGGCGGTTATTCATGCAAGAAACCCTGCTGACTGGGGTTTACCCGACGAAACACCTTCGAAGAGCTATCTTTTCGCGAGATCGGATTACTTCATGATGTTCCAGAATGTACCCAGGGACGAGATGCATAAATTCAGGAATACTTTCCAGCATGGCGGGGTCTCACTCGAGGAAATGATAGTTCCCAGTATAATCCTGAAACCCAAGAGTATGAGATGATCGATCAGGTTGCTCTGGAGAAGCTCGCCTCTCGAATTGCCTGTCGCATGGGACCCGGCAGCAGGCTTTTTCTTTCCGGTGATCTGGGCACAGGAAAATCTGTATTCGCAAGAGCAGTCCTCAGAGAACTGGGTGTTTCAGGCAGTATTCCAAGCCCAAGCTATATAGTGGATGCTGTTTACTTCGTTCACGATCTGGAAATCCATCACATCGACCTGTACAGGCTGAAGGGAATTCCTGATGAGATGGAGTTCTACGGAATTCACGCGGCACTTGAAAGCGATGCCGCGATAATCGTTGAATGGGCTGAGCGTCTCGATTCGGTCATATTGAAGAACGGGATCTTCGTGAGAATCAGTTTTACAGATAATTCGATGATGAGGGAGGTGGAGATCGATGACAGGAGTCTGGCTGGGAATTGAGACAACCACCTCAACAGGAGGAGTTGCGGTAATGAAGAATGGACTACTTCTTGCGGAGGAATGCTTTCCGGTCAGAGCGACACACTCGGAAAAAGTACTTCCAGGTGTTGCAAGGCTTCTGAAACAGGCTGAAGTGATACCGGAAGAAATTGCCGGGATCGCTGTGTCATCTGGGCCGGGGTCCTACACAGGGCTTCGCATCGGAATAGCAACAGCCCAGGGATTGTCCGCCGGATGGGGCATAGGCGCAGTGAGCGTTGAAACGCTCAGAGTTCTGGCTTCATCTGTTACGGCTGATTATCCTGTTCTTTCATGCATAATTGCGAGAAGTGAAGAGGTTTATGCTGCTGTTTACGAAAACAGTTCTTTCGGGGCCGGTGAGATCGTTCCTCCAGGTGTTTACACTGCATCCTCAATTGAGAAGAGGATAGCTGAATTTGATAAGATCGTAGCGGTTGGCAGCGGCAGGAATGCTTTATCGTTTTCCGGTAAGGTTATAAAAACTGATCCGCTCTGGGATACTCCCCGACCTTCAATTGTTGCTCTGCTGGGTTCATTGCAGGTTGAACTGTCTGGTTTCGATGAACCTCCAGCTCCCGTGTACCTGCGTGGTTTCAATGAAAAGGTGAGCAGCATTGTACCCTGAGATCCGTCTTGCATCCGTGCTTGATATTCCCGGTATCATGAGTATTGAGAGTGAAGCATTTCCCTGCCCATGGGATACGGAAGCCATAACTGCCTGTATTGAATCCCCTTCCCTCCGGACATGGACTGCAAGACTCGATGGCAGAGTTGCTGGATACATTACTGCCCAGTTAGATGTAAGCGGGCTTCATATAGTTAACCTCGCAGCAGGTAAAGATAACAGGAGACTGGGGCTTGCTACCTTTCTTCTTCGAACCGCTGAATCGTGGGGCTGCCGCCTCGGCGCTGCGGTTTCTTACCTTGAAGTACGGGAAAGCTCTCTGCCTGCTCTGGCTCTATATGCTGAAAATAACTACTTGCGCACGCGCCTTATCAAAAATTACTACCCTGATGGGGAGAGCGGAATCGAGTTTCGGAAAACAATCCACCCCGACATTAATACTTCAGCTATTGCCGAAAGGATTCTCAGAAAGTGCTCAATGATTCCCTCCGTGGGGGTAATTCTTGGTTCCGGGCTCTCCTGGCTTGCGGAGGGATTCGGGACGGAAACTGAGATCAGTTATGAGGAATTGCTTGGAGAATCGAGTGCCGATGTTCCAGGGCATCCCGGAAAGATAGCGTTCAGCAGCTGCGGCAGATTCCTGTTCATGCTGGGCCGCCGGCATCATTACCAGGGTTTTTCGGGAGACGACATATCGTTGCTGCCTGGTGTACTTGGAGATCTCGGAGTTTCAGCATGGATACTCACCTCATCTTCCGGAGCGGTCGATACCGAACTCCGCCCGGGTGATGCAGTTCTGTTCAGGGATCATGTAAATTTCTCCGGATGCGTACCGGAAGGTACGGATGGAAGAGTAGGAAGGTCAGTGTATTCAGAGAGGCTTAGAGAAGCGGCCAGGAGAGCTGCAGGCAGAACCGGAACCGAACTGCGCGAAGGGGTCTTCGCCTCTGTTTCAGGGCCTGAGTACGAAACCTCAGCAGAGATCAAGTTTCTGAAGAACAATCACTTTTCGACTGTATCCATGTCAACCGTACCTGAAGCACTTCTTCTTTCAGCAAGGGGATTTGATGTGGCAGCGTTGTCACTGGTAACTAATGCAGCATCCCCGGAGGCGGTGGTTACCCACGAAGAAGTTCTCGCGTCCCAGGTAAAGGTCAGAATGAAACAGGAAGCCTTCCTTACTTCCTTTATCGCGGAGGCTGCGTCAGTTGAATTACAGTGATACGGAGAAGTATCTCTTCGGCAAGCGCAGGATGGGCATGAAGTTCGGCCTTGATCGGGTCAGAAGACTCATGAAAGACGCAGGGAACCCTCAGGAGAAATACAGAACTGTTCATATCGTGGGAACCAACGGTAAGGGCAGCACCACCGCGCTTCTATCCGAGATCCTCAGACACCTCGGCTTCCGAACAGGAAGAATCACCTCCCCGCATCTTTTTCACTACAGGGAAAGAACCGCTGTTAACAATAAATGGATTCCTGAAGAGGAAGTTGTAAGATTCGTGGAGATGTTCAGAGAGAGAATTGAGGAGTACAGCGCGACTTTCTTCGAGATTACAACTGTCATGTCAGCGTGGCATTTCATGAACAGCGGGGTAGACTTTGTGGTCGCCGAAGCCGGCCTGGGAGGAAGGCTTGATGCAACAAGGCTTCTTGGCGGCTCCTGCACCGTTTTTACAGGAGTGGAGATAGAGCATAGAAGAATACTTGGCTCCACCGAAGCCCTGATCACAGCAGAGAAGGTTGCAATTGCTCCCCCGGGATCAGCGCTTATAGCTTACAGGCAGAAACCGGAAGTGGAAAGAATCATCGCCCTGGCCGCAACGGAGGGGAATCTAAACCGCATAGTTCCAGAATCAGCTTCGAGCGCTCCCATGCCGGGGGAACACCAGAAGCGCAACGCAGGGCTGGCCATTGCGGCAGCACTTCAGGTAACTGGAAATGATGAGGTTCCGGTCATGCGCGCTTTCGAGAAAGCATGTTCGACACTGAAATGGGCCGGGCGCATAGATCTGCGCTCCGGTACTCCCTCCATTCTGTTCGATGTTGCTCATAATCCCGGCTCTATTTCGTTCCTTATAGAGCATCTGAAAAGCGGCTGGCAGACACCGGTACCTGCTGTGATCGGTTTCCTTGAGGACAAATACTGGCGGGAGATGACCCTGCAGCTCAAAGGAATATTCAATCCTGTGATAACGACTACACCGCTTAACGAGAGGTCTCTGCCTGCAGAAACACTAGCCGCTGAATTCCGGAAGAATGGCATCGAAGCTATCCCGGAGGACAAAATAGGTAATGCGCTTGCAAAGGGCAGATCCCAAGCTTCAGATATTCTGGTTGTAACAGGTTCATTCTTCGTTGTCGGGGATGCAATGCAGCAGGCCTGGGAGCAGGGCTGGATCACCATGCCGGGGGAAGGGGAGGAAGCGGGACAGCTTTTCGATCAGGTTACCAATGTTGACAGTCCTCGCAGGAGTAGTGTATAAGTATAATTCATGCAGCAGATTTATAGATCCGTTACGATGGAGGTAGAATTCAATGGCGAAAAAGGAAAAGACAGCTCCCGAAAAGATAGACAAGACGGAAAGTACAGAGGGCGCTGCTCCATTCACACTTGTAAACTATATCCTGTTTGCTGCCGGTTTGCTTGATATTATCGTAGGCTGGTTCCTTCTCCGCGGGGGACATATAACCATAGCCCCTGTCATGCTGATAGCCGGTTACTGCGTTATTGTCCCGGTTGCTATCATATTCAGGAAAAAGCAGCCTGAAACCGTTTAGACTGATGAAGCACACAATCGGTGTTCTTTTGCTGCTGGCTCTGTTTCTTGCCTGCGGTGACGATAATGAACAGGTATTCAGGCCTGATCCTCTGCCATTGATGGCGAAGGATACCGCCTTTGTTTACGTGCAGGGGGGAATCTTTATTAACGAATCCTGCGATACCGTGGAGATATCAGATTTTCGTCTGGGGAGATACGAAGTGTCTAACCGGCTCTATTACTATCTGGCTGACGTGGAGGGTGTTGAGTTGCCGCCGGATCCAGAGTTCTCCGGAATGAACAACTATCTTTTCGACTACCCGGACTATCCTGTTGTGAACGTAAGCGTAAGAGAAGCAGTAGCTGTTGCGGCATCACTTGGAGGAAGACTACCTACAAGATCCGAGTGGGCCTACGCTGCGTCGCTTGATATATCAGGGGATTTCCAAGGACAGTATCCCTGGGGTTCTTTAGAGCCTGCGGATGCTGAGTATCCAGCAAATTATCTCGCTGGCGATGAATGGGAGACCCGAGGCCTGGATGGTTACCTGTGGACAGCCCCCGTTGATTCATTCCCGCTTACAAACGCCGGTTTTGCCTGCCAGGCGGGTAATGTAGCAGAATGGACTTACTCGCCTATGGATTCGGTGTTGCCTGTATGCGGAGGAGCATGGCTGTCACTGGGTGAGGAAATCAGAATTGAGACGGTTCAATACCTTGCTCCGGGTGATCGGGCACGCCACATCGGCTTCCGCATCCTCCTTCCGGGGACGTAGCACACTTCTTCAACTAGTTTTGCAGCTTACAGTAAATTGATAATAATAAATTAGTATTATGAGATAATTTAAAGGAGTTTCTGTGATTAACAGATATTACACTTTTTTCACCTTCTATGCTGCATTTTCTATTTTTATTTTTAGTACCGGCACTCTTTCAGCGCAGCCATACACTGACAGCCAGGTAATCACGGTTCCCCCTGGAGGATTTTCCTGGTCAGTGTTCTCCGATTCTTCAGGAATAGGTGATTTCACAACTGTATCTGTACTTGCACCGGGACCCATAATAGGGTTGAATGATTTGTTCCCCGATTCGGTTGCCCAAGCAATTGAACTGTGTGGTGATTGGTTGAGGGAGGATCTCTCGATAAGATTCACCGACCTCCTTTACGAAGCTGTTGACGACGATATGCCAGCCCTGCCCGCCTTTTCAGATGTTAATGGAGACGGCCTGGAGGACCTGGTATGGAGTACGGATATCCGCACCATGTTAACAAGAGTATTCCTGGCTCCAGACTGGATAGAGATTACGGAGATTACCGGATCCATGGAATTAAGAAAGTTCTGTGATCTGAATAATGATGGTGTACCTGATTCTGTATTTATCAGTGATGAGGGTGTGCTTACTCTGTTTTTCGAAGATACAGTATCTCAGGTTACAAACGGCTTTGATATCACAGGGGCAGCTGGTATTGCACTGGGGGATATGGAGGGTGACGGGCTTGTGGATCTTCTGGTGGGAACGGATTCGGGGAACCTCCTCATTTATAGAAACCGTGGTACTATTGATACTCCATGTTTCATGCCGTTTGTTTCCCGATCCGGCATTCTATTCCCAATGAATCCCGGAGCATTCAGTTCGCCAGCGGTATTCCTTTCCGGTGATTCCATGTTGATAGCTGCAATTGGGACACAGCAGAACGGTCTGAAGTTATACACCGCAAGTTCAAGCGGGAGTGTTATGTTCCCCGAATGGGTGACGGCTGATTCGCCATGCAACATAGACACTCTTCTGAACATTTCCCCCATTGAACTTGATCTCAGAGGGGAAACTGTACTTGTATGCGGAACACGTAACGGGATTCTCTACGAAGCCCGGCCAGACTCTGATTCTCTCATTCCTCTCCACCTTTCACCTGTTCGGGGGACCTATCCAAACCTGACCCTTGCTTCTGTGAATGGTGATGAATTTCCCGATCTGGTAGCGGGAACAATGGAGGGTGACGTTTTCTATCTTGCAGGTTACGAAGGCTGGTTCGATGGAAACTGGGAGAGAATCGATAGTATTCCTCTCATCCCTTCAGGTGCTCCTGCTGCCTGGAAGGATGGACTGGTTTTTGGATCAAGCAACGGTGAGTTAAGATATTTTGCAAGAGATGGCAATGGGATCTGGATTGATTCAACAGCAAATTCAGAATTTTGCAATATCGATGTTGGAGAATACTCTACACCTGATTTTACAGATATTAATAACGATGGTCTTGAAGAGCTTATTGTTGGAAACTCAAGAGGGTATCTGACCTATTTCGAGCTTGACGAAGATGCCGTTAATGGCGGACCGCTGTATGTAGAACGTTTCTCCTGGAAATTCGAACCCAACGGTTCGGTTTCAGATATTCAATCCTACTATTCAAGATATTTTGTTCCCTATTCTGTTTTTCGTGTTCCATCGGGCATCAACGAAGTAAACGCACTGGCTCGGGAGATTTTGAAAGCTGAACCCCGATATCGTGACGAGATAGCTTACTGCATCGCCCATACACCTACAGCAGTGCTCCGAGCCATGTACAAGAACGGTGACAGTGACCTGTTTTCTCTCAACGTTTCGGAGATGTACGAAATGGCTGAGAAACTCGATTACGTCCGTCTGCTGGATTCCTGTGACGAAACGGTATGTGAGCTGAAGACTGAAACCGGCTGGATAGCGATCACGCGGAACGACTATTATCGGTTCGTTGTGCATCCACGAATACTGTTTGAAATTCCCGCAAGAATTAATACTGAATACTGGAGTACCGGGCGGGATACTGCCTCCATTTCTCTTGGTGACTGGCTGAATCATGAACCTGACAGCCTGTACGGGGGGTCTGGAGATCAGCTGTTCTGGCGGGGATTCATCCCTTCAGACAGTTCCATGGGAAGAACCCTTGAAGAACGTATGCTGGAAGCAGTTACTTATGAGGAAGCAGTGGTCAGAATATGCAACTTCCAGTCTCACTCCCAGCCTGGGGGTCTGATGACATTTGGGTATATGACCAATGACCTTCATCCAATGGAGATCTACAGAAAGGCTTACGGTTCCTGCGGAGAACAATCTATTTTACAGACAGCGTTATGCCGTACTTTTTTCATACCCGCTTATGTTGTTGGATGCAGGGGCGAGGATCATCAGTGGAACCAGTATCTGAACCCGGGAAACGGCAAATGGAATCATTGGGATATCAACTATGGTATCTCGGGGATCGGTAATATCTGGGTATCAGGTGAAGGGGTAAACCACACAGGTAAGACTATATCGACAATAACAGCCTTCGGACCCGACAATGAAGTATGGCCTGTGACGGGCAGCGCTATTGTTCCAGCCGGCTCTGGATATATGCCCCAAGACTCCGGTTATACATGTACGGCAAATGTTGATATTCTGGTAACTGATCCGGCAGGGATACCGGTTGAGGGCGCCATGGTTCTTGCACGGTCTCACTGGGAAAATGCCAATTCAGTTTCTGAATTCAACTATACCGATGAATCCGGTTCATGTGTTTTTCAATTGGGCTGGGAGCCGAACGGAGGATATACAATCGATGTAATATCACCCTTCGGGTCTGCAGGAAGCACGAATATCACGTTCGATGAAGGGGAATCCTATTCTTTGCAGTATACCGTACCCTGCAGGGTTCCTCAGAGGCAGTCCATCTTACTCCCGGAGAGCGATCAGTCATTGAACATGTCCGTTACACGCAGACTTTTCCCGGTACCTTTCTATTCCCGTTCCCTTTATTCGATCGATGACGAGAATGGCGGCGAATCCTACCGTAACCCGGGCTGGGTTCACTGGTCGACATCTGCTTCTCCCGGTTCTCCGGTATACATGAATGCGGAGAACTTCAGAAATTACAGGAACGGCTTTAACTGTAAGGCAGTGCCATATCCATTCACACCAGAGCCAAACGATACCTGTTACGCAGTCCTTGATAACAGGAACAGTTTTTTTACATGGTCGGAATTCGAATTTTCCCAATCAGCGTTTCCAGCAGCGGGTGATGTGTCTTACGATGTTTATAACTGGCTTGCTGAACCGCCTCCAAACCGGAATCCGGTTGCTGCCTCATGCCTTCCCGGCAGCACGTGTTCGGGCAGCGAGGATAATCTAAGCTGGATCAAGTTTTATCAGGATATCGAGCTTCATCAGGACAATCCTGACGACCCTCTTTCTGCAGAACGGATCATCGGTCCATTCAGAATTCCCTCAGGGGAGCGAAGCCTGACAATCGGAACAACCAGCGATCAATCCGGTCTTGATCTGGATCTTTTCCTTTTTTCTGATCACAATGCAAACAGGATAGTTGATGGTATGGCAGAGCTTGCAATGAGCTCAACATCACCAACTTCCAACGAAACTATTTTCATCACAGAACCCGATCCTTCCGCCGCTTACTGGATCTACCTGCATGGATGGCAGGTTGGTGAAGAGGGAGGAATGATTGACCTGGGACTATCCTTTGAGCCCCGGATGCTTGATGTGTATTCTCTCACTCCGACTGGATATCAGCAGAATCAACCAGAGCATTTCAGTTTCATGACTTCATCTGATGTTCTGGAAACCGGAGATATTTATCTGCTGTCAGGGGATAATGTGATTGTACCGGAGAAATCAGAAGATCGATGGTTTTTTGAAGCTCTTCTCAGCTCATCCATTTTCGATACGGGGTCAGTGGGGATATTCAGAAACGATGGAGAACTGATAGAATACCTTGCATGGAATGTATGCATGGACAGTATTTCTCCGGAAATCACTTCCCTTTCTGTCGTTGTGGACTCTGCTGCTATGAAAGTGCTGGTTGAGTCTTTGTGTATCGATGAAGGTTCAGGAATACTTGAAGCAGTATCATTTATAGACAGCCTTGAACATACCCGGCAGGTTATGAGGGAGGATTCGATCTGGAGCTGCAGAATCGATATTGCTCCCCTCTCCGGTCAGACTGTTTCACTGGGAGTCTGTTTTACAGATTCAGCGGGTAATGAAACCACCGGGAATGTCGATGTCGATGTTCCATTAAGACCGGCAGTGCTTTTCAGCTCAGTATACCCTTCCCGAACGCTTTACGATCATAGACCCGTTCTGCAGCTCTATGCTGATTTCCGTGACGACCTGACCGGCTGGAGAGCTGCCGCTGAACTATCCGATTCCTCGGGTATATTCCGGGAAGAACTGCGTCCGTTCGTTATCGATGGGAATATCATTCAGTTCAGACCGCAGGGCCTTCTTGATGATGGCAGTTATACTGTCATTGTCCGGATAACTGATCAGGAGATGTCGGTGATTGCAGAGCATTCATGGAGTTTCTCTATTGATACAATGACCTCTGCATTCTGAATGCAGCTCATTGAAGAGTTCGGCAAAGAAGATTGGTGGGCGAAGAGGGACTTGAACCCCCGGCATCCTGCTTGTAAGGCAGGCACTCTAGCCAGCTGAGTTATTCGCCCACAAAAATGATGGTTGCAGGTTCTGCAACCGGGGAGCATATATGGTTTGACGGGTGCTTTCTGTCAAGCGCTCGGTAAATATGAGCTTGTCACGATTGGAGAATAGACCTCTTGAATAAAGCAGATAAGAAACATGGCGTATGCCCCATCAGCATCATTCCTGCTGAAAGAAGATCGACTATTTTCAATGAACTTCTTGATATGGATAAGTCGTGTGAGACCAAGGTTGTTATTAATCAGAAGGAAGACGATGATCTTGTTCTCGTTGGAGTAGGAGCGATAGACTGGCCCGGACTTGCAACCGTCGTACTGAGCGAGCTTCACCACTCCGGATGGAATCTTGATCTTCTGGAGGGTTTTGCTCTGCACTCCGATGGTATCCGAAGAGGGTTCGTGATAACAGGAATCAGGGATAAAGATTCAGATCGACGGGATGCATTTGTTTCCGATGCCGGAAAAATGGCCGAACTTCTTGCCAACCTTGCAAGGGGACGTGCAGGCACTATCTCACTGCTGTCTAGAGCAGCTGAAAGGCTTGAGAGATTTGAGGAAGTACGGGTTGCCCTGGAAGAACTGTATAATGATAAGACTGTGCCAGCAGGCATTCTTGGGAAAAGGGGAGAACTCGTTCTATTCATTTCATCAAGGTCCGATGAGTACCTGGCCGAGAGAAAAGCAAGTGATCTTGCCTGGATAATCAAGACGAACTTCCAGCTTGTTAACAAGGTAAGGACAAGCGCCGGAAAGTCCCAGTTCGCCGTCAAGAATCTCAGAACGACAAGGGAACATCTCACGGGTATTAACATTGCTGGATTCGAGAGGGATATTTCGTTTCAGAACTGCGTGACAGCACTAACTCACGCGTGGTTCGGAGCTTCCATACGCCACCAGAGAAGGTATACCACACGGGACGGAGTTATTTCCATAAGGATAGAGATGACCGGACCAACTGGTTTTAGTGCAACAAGAGCCGAGCAGATAATTATCAGAAGGAGTCTGAAGAAATTGCTGGTAGCTCATGAACTAGAAAAACTCAAAAGGATCCACCAGTACGGCGGCAGCGAACATTACGCCAGAGCTCTGATACCCCTGCTGAAAAAAGAGTGTGAGACAACAGGTTTGAATCAGGCATACATCGCCATAGTATCATCGACAACGTTCCAGGCTCAGCTTAAGCTTGTTCTTGTTTCGAGTCAGGATGACAGTAATGCTCACGATACAAAAATTATAGATCTTGTAGGTTCGATCAACTCCAAAAAAGGGTTGGCTGTAGTATCATTCAGATCCCCATCCAACTACAGGAATATCTGGGTTGATCTTCTGAATGTAACCGTAGAACGGGAAGATTTTACGGAGATGGAAGATGCTTACAGGGATATTAAACTTGCTATTGAAGATAATTTCGGACAGTTCAGAGATTTCGACAGAGGAATGAGACTGAACGATGTAAGACAGCTGAAAGAGATAAGGTCAGAACTGACCGAGATTCCTGCTAATGTGGTGACAGATTTCTATTACCATATCGAGGACTTTCTTAGGGCCAGCATTACGGTGAACGAGTTGTCTCAGCATATCAGGCTTATTTACAATTCAATATCGTCATACCTCTTGAACCGGGAAACACCGGAGAATCCACGTTCACAGAATGTATCTGAGGGTGAGAGAAAGGTAGCATCTCTGATCTGTTTCGTGTGCGAGAATGAAGTGGTAATATTCCAGAATCTTCTCGAAGCTGTAAAAGAATACACTGTGAATGTAAGTATTATCGAATGGGCAGGTGTGTCCGCCATTCTCTTCAGAATACAGAAAAACGATAAGGGCCTTGCTGACGAAGAACTGATTGATGTTATAGAAAAACTGAAAGCCCAGTGCGTAGAGCAATAATAACTGAGTATCTTGACAGTTTGCCAAAGTGATTCTATTTTTGCTCGTCCATGGCGGTGTAGCTCAGTTGGCAGAGCAGCGGAATCATAATCCGCGGGTCGGGGGTTCAAGTCCCTCCGCCGCTACCAGAATTTAGCCGTAGGTGTAACAGCCTGCGGCTATTTTCTTTTGTGAGACAAACACCTGTTAACGAAAAGAATCTATACAATCCCTCTTTTCGAGTATACTCCAAACCACCTGGAAACAGAGCATCCGTGATTTTCCGCTGAAATTCCCGCCCGTGTCAGGGTTTCCATACAACAACATTTACATTGACGGTATTTGTTTGCATAAGTTATTGATGTGAATAGTATTTCAGGTTGTTTTTGGATCTGAAAAAATAAGCTGAGTATTAGTTTAGAAAAGCAAAAGGAGAATGGTGGAAACTTGAAAGAATTGATGGCATTCCTTCTGCTTGTTCTGTTTGCTTCATCAACTTATGCCGCTCCGGGTGATATTCTAAGAAGTCAAACCCTCTCCGGGCAACCTTCAAGCGGGGTCCGCGGTCTTGCAATGGATTGGGATACAGGCTTGATCTGGGTAGCAGGTCCGAATGGTTCATCTACCATCATATACACGACGATGGATCCGCCAACTATGGCAACAGGCACCTGGTTAGCAGCAGCGGCTGACTTGGGATGGGTTTTTGATATCGGTTATGGTTTCGACGATGGTGGAACGAAGTACCTCCTTATGAACGATCAGTATTCACCCTTCACAAAGATGATAGACCCGCTTGATGGTTCATACGACGGTCAACTGCCCGATTACTACTCTTCTGGGAATTACACAAATGGATGTACGGTAGACTGGAACACCAACAACGTCTATATAAGCAGTCACGGAAACGCGAATGTCGTTTACTATAATGGTGTATTCTATTACCCTTTCGCATCTATTGCTGGTGCCAAAAACATGGGAACAGCTGTGGGATGGGATCATCTGTTCATTCTAAGAACAAGTAGCTTCTATACCATTGAGGTCTATGAAATCGGTGGTGCTTTCGTCGGGAGTATTCCCTTAGCAGACTGGCCTTCCGATAATTATGTTTTGGGACTTTCCTGTGGTCGAGAGGATGCAGTTGGTAATAATGAGACGCTTTTCTTCGCTGATTTAACAACACAGCAGGTTCATGAAATAGAAGTAGGCGATTACACTACTCCAGGCAGTCTGACCCCGAGTACCTGGGGTGAGATCAAAGCTGGTTTTGGAAGCATTCCTGATGGAAACGGATCTCCATCCAGTTCTTTCTTGACTTCCCTCAAATAAGATTCTATTGTCTATTCAGTCGATGTAGATAGTTAATGCACTTGAATATCAGGAAGTGTTAGATGTTGTCATTTTGTCTCGTCGCCCTTCATGACCACTCCAGAACAGGTGTGCTTGAATGATTGGGTTCTGCGTTCTGCTTCTGACCTGCCTTGGAGTAACCCCCGGTCCCGGGTGGAGTAATCCGATTCTGGTCACGGATTCTGCAAATACGATAAGACGTATCCAGTACATCAACAGGGATTCCCAGGATCGATTTCATCTGGTGTGGGCAGGTTTCAATGATGAATCCAGAATTGCCTATAAGATCTTTCTGCTTGACGGTACAACTGTCTATCCAGAGACAATGATCTCAAGAGATACACAAAGTTACTATCTTTCCGAAGTAGTCATGGGCGACAGTCTGATTATCTTCTGGAGGGAGTTCAGCCCTATCTATTACACCATAAGAAGCCTTGAGGACGGCAGCGAGATAACTCCTGCAACATATCTTTTCACCACATCTACCCTCTATCCTTACATCAGAGCCTGTCCCGACACCCTTGGTCGTCTACACGTTCTCTTCAACAGAGGGGATGATGTGTACTACGCCGCATGGATCCCCGCACCAGGATCGGGTTTCATAACTGATTACGAGTGGAAGGTAGAGGGAGCTGATGCTGGCGGTGTCCTACTGGTGGATGGGAACCGTGTCCATGTTGTGGTGCAGGACCCTGTTTATCACGATTATTCATACCTGCAGTACGATCTGGAAGGCAATACAGTTGTTCCTTTAACCGACTTTACTGAAGGTGACCTGAACTGTACTCGTTTTCCTGAATTGAATCTTGATTCAGATGGCAATCTGATGGTTGTAGAAGATGTATCAGAGAGCTACGTTCTCTGGAAACTCGACAAGTTCATTGGAGCAACACTCATCGATGAGAAAGTTATAGTTTCTGATTTCCCCCCCGAGATGTATATCAGTACTTCCTTCATTCTTCGTCATCTTCCGGGAACGGATGATTATTACCTCTGCTGGACAGATTCAGCAATAGACGATCAGATATTGTACATGCTGATTGACGGGGATGGTGATGTCCTTAGGGACTGGCAGATAGCCTATGATTACAGCGATGAAGACCCGGAAAACG
>JAUVIR010000041.1 GCA_030592645.1 Candidatus Fermentibacterota bacterium
AGATTGAAATGAAGTATGCCTCCGACCATGGAACGGTTGATGCTGAAATCGTTAATAGCGGAAATGGTATGTTCGGAGGGGAATTCAGCCTTGAGCACTCGGGTTGTATCTATGTAATAATCGCCTTCCGATATCCTTGTTATTGCCTCCTTTATGCCGGTCTTTTCTGCACTGGCGAGAAATCCCAGATGACCTGCATTCACACCCAGTACGGGCGTATTGAACTCTTTGAAATAACCCATTCCGCGAAGAATTGTTCCATCGCCACCCAGGACAATAGCCATATCACAATTGTCATTTTCCGGGATCTCGAAATCCTTCAGATGATCGGATGATGGAGCTGCTGATCTGAGGGATATACCGTACTTTTCACAATAGGACAGGAGGTTTCTTATCAATCCGGCGTACGGTGGATTGAACCTGTCGACGTAAAGACAGAGCCTTTTGACAACCGCAGGGTCATGAACCAACAAAATCACCGATCCTTTCAGCGAGTGCCCGGGGATCAAGGCCCATGCGCTGCATGAGCTCCTCCCTTGGTGCGTGGGGCTGAAATTCATCGGGAATACCAATTTCGAGTACAGACTCACCGTGCAAATGTGAACTGATGAAGGAGCCGAATCCGCCTGTCACGCTTCCATCTTCGACGATAACCACCCGGCCGCATGCTTCCGCCAGGGATCTGATCTCCTCAATCGGGGCCGGTTTCAGCCAGATCGGATCGTAAACGGCAGCGGAAACATTGTCAGCAGCAAGGAGCACAGCAGCTTCCAAAGCGGCAGGAGCCATAATACCAACACCAATGATAAGAACATCATTACCTTCCCGCAGAAGCTGACCAATACCGGGTTCAACACTCTCGGGGGTCTGAAATTCAACAGCCGGTTCCTCTCCCCTTGGATACCTTATCGCTGTAGGGTTCTCTTCGAATTGAACCGCTCTTTTCAGAAGCATTTCAAGCATAGCACAATTCCTTGGTGCTCCGATCCTGATATTCGGCAGGGGGAGGAGCATGGAAATATCAAAAACACCGTGATGTGTAGGGCCGTCTTCTCCGACAACTCCGCCCCTGTCCAGCGCGAGAATAACCGGAGCGCTCTGCAGCGCTGCATCGTGTATTACCTGATCGAGTGCCCTCTGCAGGAATGTACTGTAGATGGCAGCCACCGGCCGGAGGCCGCTGAAGGCAAGTCCGCATGCAAGTGTAATGGCATGCTGTTCAGCTATTCCGACATCGAAAAATCTGTCGGGATACTCTTCTGCGAATCTGTTCAGTCCGGTTCCGTCTGGCATTCCAGCGGTAATAGCAACAATTCTGTCATCTTCGGAAGCCATCTCTACCATTGTTCCGGAAAAGGCAGCTGTGAAGGTTTCTCTCTTTCTCTTTCTACCGTTGGAAGCAGATACACCATGGTAACCGGTGGCATCAAGTTCGGCAGGTTCAAACCCCTTGCCTTTTTTTGTTACAACGTGAAGCAGCACCGGACCTGATATCTCAGAAACCCTCTGCAGAACACCCGTGATAGCGGCAAGATCGTTTCCGGGAACAGGACCTATGTAACGAACACCAAAATCGTCAAACAGTGTATCAGGCGTAACAAGGGTCTTCTTCAGTCCGGAGGTCACTGCATGAGCAGCGTTTCTAACTCTCTCACCCAGAGAAGGTATCTTGCCGAGGGCATTCCATACATCCTTCTTGATCCTGTTATACCTCGGGTCTGTGATCAGACGGGTCAGGTGGTGTGAAATAGCTCCGACGTTGGGTGAAATGGACATCTCGTTATCGTTGAGGATTATGAGCATATCCGTACCCGTATGTCCCAGGTGATTGAGACCTTCAAGAGCCATGCCGCCGCCCATTGCACCATCACCGATAATGGCGACAACCTTGTAATCCTCCCCTTTGATATCCCTTGCAAGTGCATAACCCAGTGCGGCAGAAATGGAGGTGGAACTGTGTCCGGTTCCAAAGGCGTCAAAGGGACTTTCATCCCTCCTGGGAAAACCACTCAAACCGCCGGATTGACGGATAGTGTGAAAACGGTCGGCTCTTCCTGTCAACAGCTTCCACGGGTAACACTGATGCCCGACGTCCCAGATGATCCTGTCATCCGGGGGCGAATAAACGGAAAGCAGCGCTACTGTGAGTTCCACAACACCAAGGCTGGAGGCCAGGTGCCCTCCTGTGCTGTGAACAACTTCGATAATTCTGTTTCTTATCTCATCGACAAGAGCGAGTCTTTCCTCAAGACTCAGCTCCGATACGTTACGGGGTTCGCTGATTCTTTCAAGTATGGACATAACTACTTCCTCCGCAACGGAAGATAGAGGGCAAGAGCAGCGACCGATCCCCAGTCTCCCCTGATATCCATCAATCTCGCAGCAATATCGGAAGCCAGCCCCTCAGCTTCCGCTGCAGCTTTGGAAAGCCCCATCATGGAAACCGGATTACACTTGCCATGCCCCGAGTCCTTTGAGACTTCCTTACCCATTTCTTCGGCGCTTCCGCATTGATCAAGAATATCATCGGTCAGTTGAAAAAGAAATCCCAATCTATCACCTTCGATCGATATCGCCTCAAGTACATCATCATCCGCCCCACCCGCACAGGCTCCCAGCTCAAGCGAGACACGTATCATCGCAGCGGTCTTCCCGAGTATCATAGAATGTATCCAGTCTGCAGCAGCATCCTCACTATGATACATATCCATATACTGACCTCCTACAAGGTACCCCGGACCTGCTGCGCTTGCAAGGCGCTCGACCATCGATGCAACCCTGCCCGGTCCTAAAGGAGTATTGAGAAGTTCTCCAAAGGCTTCAACGAGAAGAAGATCACCGGCAAGCAGAGCCTGTTTTCCGCAGGATTTTATGTGAAGAGCAGGCTTTCCCCGTCTTAGATCATCATCGTCCATTGCGGGAAGATCATCATGAATAAGTGAATAGGTGTGTATCATCTCTACCGCACAGGCAGCATTCAGGGATACGTCAGGGTTACCGCCGGAAGCGGTGCAGGCTGAAAGAACAAGGAAAGGCCTCACCCGTTTCCCGCCGGATTCAAGTGCATAGAATGCAAGGGAAGGAAGACGTGAAACGGAATTCTGAGACATGGAAATGCGCTTCAGACCATTTTCGACCCATGACGCCGCTGCTGCAAGATCCTCTCTGAGGCTATCCGAATCAGGCTTTCTCATTGATAAGACTCAGGCTTTCCACCTTCAACTTGCTGTTCAATACAATTTCAAGACCGTTTACATGCGTGTTACCCTCGGCTACCCTCAGACGTGGGTGCCTGCCGGTAAGAAAGCGGATTCTTGCCTCCTCCGAAGCCATGCCGATAACACCGGACATGGAACCGCACATTCCAAGGTCGGTTATGTAGGCTGTCCCTCCTGGAAGCACTCTTGCATCGGCAGTCAGAACATGGGTATGGGTACCTGCAAGAATTGAAACCCTTCCATCAAGGTGCCTGGCCAAAGCCAGTTTCTCACTTGTGGCTTCAGCATGCATGTCAACTATAATCACATCGGCAGAATTGTTTCTGATAATGCTGTCCGCTATTCTGAATGGACAGTCAAGTGCCATTGGGATGAACAGCCTTCCCTGAAGGTTCAGAACCATTATTCTTATTCCCTGATGGTTCACTACGATGAAGCCGCTGCCGGGATTGCCGGGAGGATAATTGGCAGGCCGGAGTACGGGACAGTTAACTTCGTCTATGTATTCAAGAATGTCCGTATGCTGCCAGATATGGTTACCTGAAGTTATGACGGTAACTCCGGCTTCCAGAAGCTCGATAGCTGTTTTTCGGGTCAGCCCGAACCCACCAGCTGCATTCTCGGCGTTGGCGACGACAAAATCATATTCATGATTCTTCAGATAGGTGATAACTGCCGTGCGTCCGGGTCTTCCGACCACATCACCGAGAAGAAGTATTTTCATATCAGTGCGCCGTTTCAGAAGAGCGGGTCTCACGAATAACGGTAACCTTTATCTGGCCTGGATACTGCATTTCACTCTCAATCTTCCTGGCAACTATCCTGGCAAGTTCTGCTGCTGCGTCATCGTCAACAGTTTCCGGTCTGACTGCAATCCTCAGTTCCCTGCCTGCCTGAATGGCGTAGGATTTCTTAACACCGTCAAACGAATCAGCGATGGATTCCAGTTTATGCAGCCTTCTGACGTATAGCTCCAGCGTTTCTCTTCTGGCCCCCGGACGGGCGGAACTTACTGAATCGGCTGCCTGAATAATTATGCCGTAAAGGGAATCACAATCTATCTCTTCATGGTGAGCACCAATGGCGTTGCACACTAAAGGCGATTCCTCATATCTCTGAGCAAGTTCCATACCGACTATAGCATGGGAACCTTCTATATCCTGATCGGTAGCTTTACCGATATCATGAAGAAGTCCGATCCTTCTTGCGAGAGCTGCGTCCAGTTTCAGCTCGGAGGCAAGTAAGCCGCAGATATGGGCGGTTTCAAGTGAATGCTGGTACATGTTCTGACCATAGCTGGTTCTGTAACGCAGCCTTCCAAGATGCCTGATAAGCTGCTGGTGCAAGCCTGCTACGTTAGCATCCAGGGCCAGCTGATTGCCCAGTTTTCTAATCTTCTTCTCCATCTCCGATGCTACCTTGGCAACGGTGGATTCTATCCTGCCGGGATGTATTCTTCCATCATCCAGCAGTTTCTCCAGAGATTGTCTTGCTATCTCCCTGCGAACGGGATCGAAGCACGAGATTACAACCGCTTCGGGAGTATCATCAATTATGACATCAACGTTGGCGGCCGCCTCGAACGCTCTGATATTCCTGCCTTCCCTTCCGATGATCCTTCCCTTCATATCATCACTGGGCAGGTTTACAACGGATACACAGTTCTCAACGACATGATCCGCTGCACACCTCTGAATTGCGGTTGACAGCACCTTAAGGGCTTCCTCCTCAGCCTTGTTCTCAGCGGCTTCAAGGATCTTCCGCGTGAGCCTTCCAGCCTCATGATGAAGCTCCTCCTCAAGGTTTGAGAGCATAAGCTTCCTCGCGTCCTCCCTGGAAAGGCTGGCAATCTGTTCGAGCAGTTTGTTCTGCTCCTCCATGAGCTTATTCATCCTGTTATGCTTTGCCTGCAGGGAGTTTTCCATTTCGCTCAGTCCGGTCTCGCGATTATCAATGATCTTTTTCTTATCCTGGAGCTTCTCTCTCAGGATTTCGAGACGCTCGGATTCGCTTGCAATCTGGTTTTCCTTTCGGTCCAGATTTGTTCTCCGCTCCTGAAGCTTCTCGAGGCTGTCAGCCCTTTCACGTGAAATAGTATCTCTGCCCTCAAAAAGTGCTTCCCGCTTAATGGTATCACTCTCACGCCTGGCATCTGATACTATCCTGTCAGCTTCAACTTCAGCGCCTCTTATTTCCCTGGCTATAAGTATTTTATGAAGAAGAAACCCCATAACAAATGTTGCCGCTGCAATTAATGCAGGTATTAGTATGTTCATTTAGGAACTCCTGTTCAGGCGCAGGTATCTATCTATGTAAAACGGAAGGAGGATGTGGTCATGATGACCTGGCCTGAAACACTCCTGCGCAGAATGCCGGCACATCCCTGCCGTGTCCTTATCGAGCTGCCGCGAAGTTCTACTATCGCGGAGTATCGGATGTGCTGTTCTGCTGGACTGCTGAGGCTTCTATCATAGCTGATGAATCTGAATCGGTAGAGCTCGAAAGCGTTGCTGGGTAAGTGCTTTCAGAGAGGACCTGCTCTATCCGGTCGGCCAGGCGTGTCAGTTCGCTGCTCTGGCTTTCTTCAAGTTCTTCGAACTTATCTCTATTCTGATAGAGTTCATCTGCTATATTCAGTGCGGCAAAAATAGCCACCTTGGCCGCTGAAGCCATGGTGGCGTTATCTGTCATCTGCCGCATTTTCATGTCTACATAATGAGCGATTTCCGATATATAAGCAGGTGAACCTGCTCCCCGGATAGTATACTCCCGCCCGAAAATATTCACGCGGGTGACTTCATTCGGGTTGCTCATTTTTTCCTCTTACTTATTTGCCTTCTATTTTGATACTGTCCAGTTTATCCAGCACTGCCGATAACCTCCGCTTGACTTCCTGCCTTTCCCGCAGGAGTCTTGCGCTGTGTATTCTGAGTTTATTGTACCCATCAGAATCCACCGAGTCCACACTGTTTTCCAATCTGGACTCAAGTTCACTAACCCGTATCGCCAATTCATCACGTTGTGTATGTATTGACCTGAACCTGACTATCAGTCTATTTATGGTCTCGGTCAACCTCTCAAGATCTTCCGATTGGGACACGGATCATCCCCTCTCCCTCAGAGAGCGGCTTTGGCTGCGTCTACAACCTTCGCAAATGCTTCCGGGTTCCGTACTGCAAGGTCCGCCAGTGTCTTTCTATCAAGTTCTATACCTGCAGCTTTGATCCCGGCTATAAAATTGCTGTACTTCATTCCATGCTCACGGACAGCGGCATTGATACGCGTTATCCAGAGTGCGCGGAAATCTCTTTTCTTGTTCCTTCGATCACGGTACTGATACTCAAGAGCCTTCTTCCTGGCTTCAGTTGCTACAGTGTACAGTTTCCTTCTTCCACCGAAGTAACCTTTGGCCAGTTTCAGTCTCTTCTTATGCTTCTGCTTTCTTGCAACAGCGTTCTTGACTTTACTCATTTTTCAACTCCGGTTGCTAGGGCAGCAGTTTCCTGAGCCTTTTTGTATCAGGCTTGGATGCTATACTGCCTTTACGTAGTTTTCTAACTCTTTTTGCGTTCTTCTTCGTCTTGATATGATCAGCAAAAGGTCTGTTCATCTTGAATTTTCCTTTTGCTGTTTTTCGGAACCGCCTTGCGGCTCCTTTATGGGTTTTCATTTTCGGCATTAGTTCTCCCTGCTAAGTGTCGTGTCAAGTGTCAGATGTTGTGATATTGCGAAGTTATCTGGCGTTCCCGCAAGGCTCGGATGAAGGCGCATAGCAGGGCTATGTAACTGAATCCGTAACGCCGCAGGAGCGTCAAAGAACAAGCAAGACACATCATTTGATGCTTGATATGACACTAGTTTCTCTCTCTTAAAGGTGAGATGATCATGGTCATCTGACGCCCTTCCATAGATGGTTTTCTCTCAATGTGACCGTACTCCTCAAGATCATCAGCCAGTTTTTCAAGAAGGGCATAACCCTGATCTTTGTAGGATAGCTGGCGACCGCGAAATACGACAGTTGCTTTTACTTTATGTCTCAATTCAAGGAATTCACGCGCATGCACCATCTTAAAATGGTAATCATGTTCTTCAGTGTTTGGTCTGAATTTTACTTCCTTCAGGCCTCCTGTATTCTGGCTTTTCCTTGCTTTTCTTTCTTTTCTTTTCTGACTGTAACGGAACTTCCCATAATCCACTATACTGGCAACGGGCGGGTCTGCTCCGGGTGAGATCTCAACGAGGTCAAGTCCTGCTGCCGCAGCCATGTCAAGCGCCTCCTGGATACTCAGTATTCCGACGTGATCCCCATTCTGATCAAGTAATCTCACGCGGGGGCTTCGAATGTCCCCATTAACCCTGTTCTGTTCCCTTTTGCTGATGAACTGACCTCCTATTTTAGGGTAACTCCGGCCTTCGGCACCCGGCCATAACTATTTCAATCGCTTCATCCAGTTCCATTGAGCCTTTGTCGCCTTCACCGTGGATACGCAGAGAAACCCTGCCCGATGCAGCCTCCCGCTCACCGATAATGAGCATGAAAGGAACTTTACCGGTTTCAGCTTCCCTGATCCTGTATCCTACAGTCTCATTCTTTCCGTCCAGTGTGCAGCGGATATCCAAATCAGTGAAGATATTCTCGACCTCTTCAGCTCTTTCCAGCTGAGACTCCGTAATAGGTAAGATAACAACCTGATGGGGAGCAAGCCACCCCGGAAGGTTGCCTGCGTAATGTTCGATAAGGTTACCTATGAACCGTTCTACAGAGCCGTAAAGCGCTCTGTGAACCATGAATACTCTATGTTCCTGCCCATCATTACCAACGTATGTGAGATCGAAGCGCTGCGGAATGTTAAAATCGAACTGGATAGTAGGTCCCTGCCAGAATCTGCCAAGGGCATCCTTCATCTTGATATCGATCTTGGGGCCATAAAACGCCGCTTCACCTTGAACGGTTCTGTAATCCTCACCCATTTCATCAAGAGCATTCTTCAGGGCGGGTTCAACCTTCTTCCATTCCTCGGGGTTGCCCGCGTAATGATCAGGATCTGAAGGGTCCATCAGCGAGAGCTCGATCCTGTATCCGAAGTCGAAAATCTTCAGGAAATAAAGGGCGAATCTTACAACCTTCTGTATCTCTTCAACGATCTGATCCTCTGTACAGAATATATGGCCGTCATCAACGGTGAATCCTCTTACCCGCATCAGACCGTGAAGCACACCGCTCTTTTCGTACCTGTAGACCATACCGAGCTCTGCAAGACGCATAGGAAGCTCTCTGTAGGATCTTTTACTGTTCTTGTAAATTATGATATGCCCCGGGCAGTTCATCGGTTTGAGGGCATACTCTCCCTTATCGATATCAAGAAAGTACATATTGTCTTTGTAGTAGTAGTAATGCTCCGAGGTTTTCCATAGTTCAACAGGGGCAATATGAGGAGTACTTACAAGCTGATACCCCTCTTTGACATGTGCTTTTTTCCAGTGGTTCTCAAGCTCCTCGCGAACGATGGTTCCAGCGGGCAGCCAGTATACAAGTCCCGGGCCGCCATCGCCTCCTATTTTGAAGAGTCCAAGCTCGGGACCAAGCTTCCTGTGATCCCTTTTCCTGGCCTCTTCAAGTAGCAAGATGTGCTCTTTCAGGTTCTTTGATGAATCAAATACGGTTCCGTATATCCTTGTCAGCATCTCATTTTTCTCGTCGCCGCGCCAGTAGGCACCTGCTGTGCTCAGAAGCTCGAAATGCTTCATGCAACCTGTCGAGGGAACATGGGGACCTCTGCAGAGATCCATGAACTCTCCGTTGCTGTACACTGAGATACTCTCTCCGGCATCCCGCAGCTCTTCCAGGAGTTCCAGTTTGTATTTCTCGCCGCTATCTTCGAACAGCGCAACCGCATCTTCAAAGCTCATCTCTTTACGGATGAAGGAGATATCTTCCTTAACCTGCCTTTTCATTTCAGCTGTGATATCCTCAAACGCTGAAATGCCTGGAAAATCAGGTATATCAAAATCGTAGTAATAGCCGCCCTCAATAGAGGGGCCTATACCGAGTCTGGTGCCGGGATAGAGTTTCTGGACAGCTGATGCCATCAGGTGAGAACAACTGTGCCGAAGAGCTTTCTTACCCTCCTCATCACGGAATGTAAGGATCTCGATCTTCCCGTCATCGCAAAGGGGCCGGGTTAGATCCATAAGCTCGCCATTGAACCTTATTATCAGTGCGTTCCTCGCAAGTCCCGGAGAAATATCTCCAGCGATCTGCAGACCGGTGGTGCCTGCCTCATACTCTTTTACACTGCTATCGGGAAATACTATACGCATAACCAGGCGACCTCCTTCCGGTCAAAAAACACAAAAAAAATGGTGGGCGATACTGGACTTGAACCAGTGACCTCTTGCATGTCAAGCAAGCACTCTAGCCACCTGAGCTAATCGCCCACCGCATCATCTATTGCGTGGCTCGAAGGATAAGTACAAACAGCGTAATCGTCAAGGTTAAATAGGGACGGAGGTAATTTATTTGAAATTGTGAAATAATATGACCGAAGTTCACGTCATAAGTGCATATTATTCACGTTTCGCGAATAAATTACCTCCGTCCCTGTTTAAATCAGTCCTGATTTCTCCGGGTTGACCCAGCCCCCATCTGACTGGATATCGGTCAGGAAGATGACTATATCAGCGTTCCATTGCCCATCCGTAAAATTCACCAGCTTGT
The DNA here is from genome assembly GCA_030592645.1 of Candidatus Fermentibacterota bacterium. Lineage (GTDB taxonomy): Bacteria > Fermentibacterota > Fermentibacteria > Fermentibacterales > JCC-6 > Aegiribacteria. The sequence continues at coordinate 9,937 of JAUVIR010000041.1, forward strand.
CCGCTTCGCTCCGATTAATCGTATAGCACCAGATATGTGGCAATGTCGCATCCCAGATATTTGTAGTTTCAAAAACTATAAGATCGGCTTCAGACCGTATATCCGTAACGTATACCTTAAAATCAGCTTCAGCTGCGATATCAGTTCTACAAAGTACAGGCATGACTATCCTCCTTCTCACTCTCCTTTAAACAGAAGACAGAGCACAAGAAAATCTTAACTCTCAGAACCGGATAACAGCATGGATTTCTGCATACTGCTCCCTCCATGAACAATCGTCGTTCCCGCTTCCCCGTCAAGAGCTGAAAGAAGATTGCCGGGCGAACTAATTACAACCCTCTCGCCGCCATGCTTGAGAAATCCGATGGATGCACGGATCTTCGGCAGCATGGAACCTGCAGCGAATTCTCCCTGGTAAACGAAGCGTTCCATCTCCTCGAGTGTAGCGCTGCGGATAGACTTCTGATCAGGTTTACCGAAGTTAACGTATACTTCAGGTACTGCGGTGGATATTACGTAAGTATCTGCTTCGAGACGGGTGGCGAGAAGCGCGCTGACATGATCTTTATCGATAACAGCCGCGACACCTCTAACCTTGTAGCCCTCACGAACTATTGGAATGCCGCCGCCGCCTGCGCAGATGACTATCTGACCGGCATTCACAAGTGTTCTGATAGACTCCAGCTCCAGTATCCGCCGGGGCTTGGGAGAAGGAACAACTCGTCTCCATCCCCTTCCGGCATCCTCTTTCATGATCCAGCCGAACTCTTCATTAATTTTGCCGGCTTCCTCTTCGGTGTAGAAAGGTCCAACGGGTTTTGACGGATTCTTAAAAGCCGGATCATCGGGAGCTACAAGAACCTGCGTGACTAAAGCGGTGACAGGTATATTAACATCGCGTTCCTCAAGCACATCTCCGAGTACCTGCTGCAGAAGGTAACCGATGTAACCCTGCGTCGCCGCAACGTTAACATCCATTCCATCGGGAGGAACACATGAGGAAGCCATTGCGTTCCTTAAAAGCTCAAACCCAACCTGGGGTCCGTTACCATGTGTGATAACAACACCGCCGCGGAACTGTGCAATGGTCGCCAGCTCCTCGCAGACTGTGCGGGCCAGTTGATGAGTGTCCAGATTACCGTTCTTCCCACCGGAGGAAATAAGTGAATTTCCTCCCACAGCAACTACAGTTCTGGGAGTCATTCTAATCGCCTCCATTAGAGTTCTCCTTCAAGGTATCCTCGGCAGCCGACTCCCTGCGGTAGAGAATAACAAGAATGATACCGCCGACTGTAATAGCGATATCTGCGACATTGAATGTTGGCCACCGCCATCCAGTAGAGCCTATATCAATAAAATCGACAACTTTGCCATACATGATCCTGTCCAGAAGATTTCCAAGAGCTCCCCCCAGAATTGCTCCGAGACCTGCAAGAAAGAGCGGGGAGTGCTTTCCAAGTTTCCATACGAAAATGGAAACCATCACTACTGCAGCTGAAGTAACTACTGTCAGGAACAGCGGACCTCCCCAGGGCATACTGAAGGCGGCACCCTGATTCCAGGCCAGTGTAAACCTCACGAAGTTGCCCAGTACAGCTTCCGGATGATGCAGCTCCAGCCCTCCAAGCGCCAGCCTCTTGGTCAGCTGATCAATCAGCAGAACTGCAAGCGCGGTCAGGTAGCTGTATAACCTGGATCTCTTTTCAGTCATTATGGTTAACTCCATCAAGGACTTCTGCACATCTGGCACATACATCGTCCGGATCAAGGGTTCCGACTTCAGGCAGTATCTTCCAGCATCTGCTGCACTTCGAACCCGTAGCTTTCTCTACTGATACCGTTACCTCATCACCAGCCTTAACATCAGCAAATGAGACGATCAGGAAATCTGACCAGTCCTCGCCATTCGCAGACTCGACCATATCCTTCGGAACGGTAAATGAGACCATGGCATCCAGTCCGCCGCCTATCTCTCCTGCGGCGCGTTTTTCCTCAAGTTCCTTCAGAATCGTTTTCCGCACTTCCAGATAAGGTTCCCAGGCCTGAAGCACAGCGCTGTCATCTTTTGTATCCAGCAGAGCATCCGTATCGGGATAGAGGGAAAGATGGACACTTTCCTCTCCTCTGAGGCATTCGGGAAGCGCCAGCCACGCCTCTTCAGCTGAAAAGGGAATAAGAGGTGCCAGAAGCTGAATCAAGTTCTTCAGAATGTAAGCCATGACCTGCCTTGTCATCATGCTGGATTTCAGGTCGGGGTCACCGCAGTAAAGCCTGTCTTTCCTCATATCAAGGAACTGACCGGAAAGACTGATAACAGCGAAGTTCCGGAGTTCACGGTAGACCCTGTGAAACTGGAACTTTCTGTATTCTTCTATACAGAACCGGCAAAGCTTCCTGAATCTGAGATAGATATACCTGTCAAAACCCTCAAGCCCGGCAGGATCAAGATTGAATTCTTCAAATTCTCCAAGATTACCAAGTATGAACCTCACCGTATTGCGAAGTTTTCTGTAAGCTTCTCGGGCATCGTCAAGCTTGGAGAGGTCAGCCCTGAAATCAGATGTGTAGTCCACGCTTGCGAACCAGAGCCTGAGTATATCAGCTCCCTGCCGGTCTATTATTTTCAGAGGTGATATAACGTTACCGATGGACTTGGACATCTTCTTGCCATTCTTATCCAGGATGAGACCATGTGTTATTATGTTGTCCGCAGGTTTGCCCATCCCAAGGGCCTCACTTGTGATCAGACTGACACCGAACCATCCGCGATGCTGGTCTGTAGCTTCAAGATATACGGCAGCGGGACGAGTCAGCCCGTGCTTTTCGGTAAGTACATTGTAATGGCTCATCGAACTGTCGAACCATACGTCCAGTATATCATCCACCCTCTGGAGCTTTTCGCTTCCGCACGAGGGGCATACAGCTTTCCTGCCAGCGAGGGCAAAAAGCTCTCCGGGGTCCATTTCGAACCACACGTCCGCTCCCTTCAAAGCAACTTCTTCAGCAACCGCGCGAATAACCTCATGATCAAGGACTGGTTCGAAACAATCGGAACAGGTGAAAACGGGAAGCGCAACCCCCCATGATCTCTGCCTTGAAAGACACCAGTCAGGGCGTACCTCCATCATGTTCTTCATGCGCTCGTACCCCCATCCGGGATGCCACTTCACTTCATCGACCCGCTTCAGAACACGTTTTTTGAGGTCGTTCTTCGAAAGGCTCAGGAAGAATTGTCTTGTTGCCCGGAATATCAGAGGCTTCTTGCATCTCCAGCAGTGGGGGTAGCTGTGTTTCACTTTCTTATCTGCGAGAAGGTGTCCGGAATTCTTCAGATCATCCACTATTTCAGCGTTGGCCTTGAAAACATGGATACCTTCATATCTGCCTGCTTCCTCGGAGAATGTTCCGTCTTCATTCACAGGGCTGAATATCTCAAGGCCGTATTTCAGGCCGACTGTGAAATCGTCAGCTCCATGTCCAGGAGCGGTATGAACACATCCAGTACCATCTTCCATGGTTACATGTTCGGCCACTATCATCCGGGAAGTCCTGTTCTCAAATATGGGGTGCTTCATTAGAAGCCCCTCAAGCTCGCTGCCCGTGAAAACAGGCTCGCTGAGCACGGTGCCGCTGATCTCCGAATCCTCCATGAACGCTTCCGCTCTTTTCCGGGCAATTAGGAATCGTCGTTCACCCGATTCGATGATCACATATTTCTCGGACGGGTGCAGAGCCACCGCAAGGTTCGCGGGAAGAGTCCATGGAGTGGTTGTCCAGATAACCGTTTCTGTACCCACGGGAACACCGCGACTCTCCCAGTCATCAGGATTTTCCTGCCCGAACGCCACATATATCGATGGAGAAGTATGATCTCCGTGTTCCACTTCCGCTTCGGCCAGAGCGGTGCCGCATTTCATGCACCAGTGTATCGGGCGCAGACCCTGATACACGTAGCCATCTTTTACGAGATCACCGAAAGCCCTCAGAATACCCGATTCGTAATGTGTGCTCATCGTCAGATAGGGTCTGTCCCAATCTCCGAATACGCCAAGTCTTTTGAATTCCTCCCTCTGGATTCCAACATATTCCAGGGCATACTCCCGGCACTTTTCTCTTATTTCTTTCTTTGAAAGGTGTTTTCCACCGTCAGGCTGATCACCCATAACCCTGTGTTCTATGGGCATTCCGTGGCAATCCCAGCCGGGAACGTATGGGGAATCGTATCCCATCATGGTGAAGGATTTGACTATGAAATCCTTCAGTATCTTGTTCAGCGCCGTTCCAAGGTGAACATGCCCGTTAGCATAGGGAGGCCCGTCATGGAGGATGAACTTCGGGGAATCCTTCCTCGCCTGCCTGATCCTTGCGTAAAGGTTTTTCCCGTCCCACATCTCCTGTGTTTCAGGTTCCTTTTTAATAAGATTACCTTTCATGGAGAAGTCGGTTCTAGGTAATTGTATGGTATCTTTATAGTTCATTGCTCCTCACCTCCCCGGGTGAATCTAGGAGCCTGTCCGACAATGAAACATTGGCATAAAACCCACACGGCTGGCTATAATACTCGCATATTATCGTCAAATACATCCAGTATTCTCCTCAAATCTACGAGCATTCTATCTCAGCCGTGAGGATATTCTGCTCAATGCACATTGCCGGACACACTCCTTGAGTTGTACAGGTTCAATGCTGCGGAGGCTAATTCCCGAACCGGCGGGGGGGCCGTATTGATCGACTCCCATCCATGGCTTCTGACCAGAAGCACAACTTTCGCTCCTCCGTGTCCTGCAATTTCTGCTTCGTCTATCCCATCGGAAACCAGAGTCCGGGTAGCAAACAGCCTGAGCTCTGCAGGTGTTGCAAGTTTCCAGTCGGGAACCCTGCCCACAACACCTTTTTCCCATTCCCCGTCCGGCGCGATATACATACCCATAAGCGAAGGGAACCGTGGTCCCAGATCATCCCTGTTCTGTCCTGTCAGAGGACTTGATCCGAAAAGCGCAATATGATCCATGGCAACAATGTATCTGTCTGAATCGGACACGCCTTCAGTTCCAATAAGGAACAGGCGCTCTCCCTTGAGGAGATTGGAACGGACCATTTCATGATTCTTCAGAGAATCATCACTCCGCCTCCAGACCTCAGCAAGATCATTCAGATCACATTTCCAGTTCGAAGGTATAATCGCGAACATAATTCACCTGATTCTTGGCGCATACGAATAGACAATAAGAACATCGAACAGCGATTATGCTAATATCTGAATTGCAGAACAAGTCTGATAAAAGACGCCCCCGCTGAATGCAGGGGCACCTATACTGATTAATTAAGGAATATCAACCGATATGGTTGATGAATACAGTGTTATTCCTTAACTTCCTCTTCCTCTGCTGGAGGTGCTTCGGGGGCTTCCGGAGCTGCTGGAGCTGCAGGAGCTGCAGGCTCTGCAGGAGCTGCAGGAGCTGCAGGAATGCTTGCAGCTGTCTTAACGTCAGCTACCGATTTGGGAATGTTCCAGCCGGCTTCACCCTTGAAGAACAATGTAACAAACACCTGCGCAAGGCCGGCGATCGCTATGAGATACAGACCGATGCCGATGCTCAGACCTGCAGGTCTGCTCTTGAAAATCTTAAGCAGAGCAATCACAGCTGCCAGTGCGGCAGGAACCCAGACAGCAGTCGAGATCTTCTTCTTGATAGCTTCTGTCTTTTCCCCGCTGAAGAAGGCGATAGCACCGCCTATCGCGAACAGGACGAAAGTGATCCATCCATCGCTCCCGGACGTACCACTTACAGTAAACCCGAAAGCACTGGCCCATGGCAGGAATGTACCTATCATTCCTACGACCGCGATGATGAATATGAATTTACGTTTCTTTTCCATTAGAACCACCTTTCAAATAAGTTACGTAAAGATGGGCATGCGCTCCTGTCGTGTCAATAATTAAAACGGGATTATCCCTTCAGATCATCGAGCAGTCTCTGTATAACCGGCTGCTTCAGAGAACCGATGGATTCGGTAAGGAGATCGGCAGCCCTGGAGGCGGACACACTGTCACCGGTCAGTTTCCAGTGACAGTAATAAGCCTCACCCCTGCAGTATGCGTCAGGAGCGGAATCGAGCATTTCGGGTATCTTCGCTGCACACCCCGGGTCGGTTTGAGCCTTTATTACCTGCAGATACAGTCTGCAGCGGAAAACCGCTTTATCCTTCCCTTTCCTCCCCTCAATATGAGTGAGGGCTTCCTTCAGGAAAATCTCAGCCTCCCGCGCCCTGCCGCTTATGAAAAGAATCCTGCCCTTGAGCGTCAGCTGGTTTGAGTAGAGAAGCATATCACTCGCCTTCATCGAATACTCCATCGCCCTCTCAATGCTTGTAATCGATTCGGGTATCTCATTCAGCCTGAATTGAATATCAGCGATCATTTCCCAGCCATGGGAAAGGTTACGGATATCCTGCAGGTATTCGGCATGTTCGATCTGTGTCTGTATGCAGTCCAGGGCGGACTCATAATCTCCTCGTAGGGAGAAAATGTACCCCATTCTAGAGTAACCGGACATAAGCCCGGTCCTGAAACCTATTGTGGATGCTGTATCTATGAGTTCTGTGGAGTATTTCAGGGCTGAGACAAGGTCTTCCTTCTCAATCGATACGTGGGCGAGATTTCCAAGAGCAGCACATTTTGCCCTGAGATTTCCCGTCTTTTCCGTAAGGCTTACGCACTTTCCAAAACAGTCCATAGCGGATTCCCATTCACCTCTGCGAAGGTGAATGATCCCGAGTTTGCTGGTGGCGGTACTGAGGGCAGCCCAGTTCGCGGTTTTTTCCGCGGCGCGTCTTAGTTTTTCATGAACCTCCTGGGCTGCCTCGTAATCCCTGTTATAAATGTGTACCCTCATGAGATTGTCGTATCCCATAATAATGCTCTTAATAATGCCCGATCTTTCCGCAAGCTCCACCTGTTCCTCGGTACATTCTTTCATCTTCTGGTAATTACCTGTCTGTCTGTAAGTTATTGCAGACCAGTAGAGGGCTGCGCATATCAGATTGGGTTTGCCCGATTCCCTGGCAAGTTCAATTGATCGCTCAACAAGAACAATGGCTTCGTCTATTCTTCCAGCTGAACGCACAGCCAGACCCAGCTGCATAACGGCAAGAGCCTGGTTTTCGATATCGCCGCTCTCCTGAAAAAACGCAAGGCAGTTCAAGAGCATCTCCTCCCCCTCTGCGAGCATGCCGGATGAGCTCATGTACGCACCGAGCTTGAGCATGACCAGCGCTTCACAATACATGTCGACCGGTGGGCAGCCGTGTATCCGCTCCAGCGTTGCGGAGAGAAGTTCTATTCCCCTGTTGAGAAGCCCTGCATTTTTGTACACATCGGACAGCTTCAGCTCAGTATTTGTTTTTTCCGGCTCATCCAGCATGGGTATCAGCTTCCTGTACAACTTTGATGCAGCCCTGTTGTCGAAAACTTCCGCGTAAGCTTCCGCTGCCTGTTCCATGAAAGAGGCAGCTTTGCCGTTATCCCCCCCGAACAGGTAATGGTCGGATATCCTCTCCATTCTGGAGGGAGATGCGTAGGATTCCGATTCCTTTTCAAGTACACGGCCGGCTTTCAGATGAAGCTTCCTCAATTCTGAAACGGGGGTCATCTCGCTGATCCATTCACGAAAAAGAATATGCGAGAAGGATCCGCTGGATCCTTCCATGTCGAAAATGCGTTTTTCCATACCGGTTCTCAGGCAGTCATCCACTGATTCTGCCGGAACCATAGCTTTGATCTCGGATCTTCTGAAGCTGCCGCCAAGAACGGATGCTGCCATGGCTACCCTTCGGAATGAATCGGACATCAACTGCATCCGGGAGATGAACATCTCTCTGATTGTAACCGGTTTCTCAGTGAGAGGAGCCTTCAGCTGCAGCTCGCCGCCTCCGCTTTCGATTAAACCTGTTTCGCTCAGATAATCAATAGCCTGCTCAAGAAAGAGTGGAACTCCCCCGGCTCTGTCCCAGAGGAACTCTACGAGTTTTTCTTCAGGTGCTCCGATTCCAGATTCTTCAACGAAGGATTTAATACTGGCTTGCGGGAGTCCATCGAGAAGCAGTGTATCAATTCTGACGTAAGAGGCAGTGTCCGGAAAATAAGGACTCTTGCCCTCATCATCAGGCCTTCCTGTAACTATGAGTGCCCTTCCCGCACCGGCAGTGTTCTCTACGATCTTTTTTGCGGTAAGGAGATCCTCGCGGGAAAACCACTGAACGTTTTCCAGTACTATGACTAACGGATCCTGCAGAGCAAGCATATCAAAAAAGTTCACCAGGGCATGCCTGATCTTCTCAGCCCTCTGAGCGGGTTCAAGTCTGAATGCGATGGACTCCATATCGAAATTCAGCCCCAGAATGTACTCGATGTAGGGTCTGACCTCCTCCATCTCTCTCCGCAGATTCCTGCATTCCCCGGGAAGACCTATCGAAAGAGCAAGAATGAGTCCCTCCCAGATACTGCCGAACGCTTCAAGATTCTGATCAGGTGCAGCTCCGGGATTCTGGTCGAACCATTTTTCGAGAAATTCAGAGAATGGAGCCGAACCCGCAGCATTGCTGCCATCGATGAAGATGAAATCCCGCTCCGGGATCGATCTTTCTACTTCAATTACAAGCCTCGTCTTACCGATACCCGGTGGAGCCCAGAGAAATAGAATACCGTTACTCTCCTCCATCGAAAGGTCAAGAATGAAGTTGACTGCATGCAACAGCTGATGTTCACGCCCGACCATTACACCGCGGAACGGTATCATGAACCCTGTTTTCTGTACCAGCCGGGGATTTTAGAATACGAATCGATTGCTATAAGTTTTTTTCGTGAGGAATTACCCGAAAGAATGCGGACGGATGAGGAGCGGGTTGCGAATTCACCTGCAAGAAATTTAACGAGCTCTGCGTTTGCCTTTCCATCGCTTGGGGGAGCATTCAGGGCTATCTTAACCGTGTTATCGGCCATTCTTCCCCTCACCTCTGTAATTCCGGCCCTCGGAATAACCTTTATCCTTAAATGCAGAATTCCGTTTTCCCCTCTCATTGAATCCTGGCCGGTTTATTCCTTTTTCAGAGGTTTTGCCTCGTCCACAAGCATAATCGGGATATCATCCCTGACCTCATACACAAGATTGCAGGAATTGCATATGAGAACCTCTTCAGGATCGGTCCTGTAATCCAATTCTCCCTTGCACTTCGGACAGGCGAGAATCTGAAGTAATCTTTCATCAAGCATTATTCACTCCTAAATAACAAAGATGCCATTTTTAATAATGTTCTCTTCCGAGCCGTCCAGCTTCACTCCAGAAACGGAAACTTCCTCGGAACCTATCATGAAATCAGTATGAACAAGCGAAGAATTGCATCTGGTCTCGCAAAGCTCATCATCCGACATTCTTATGCCGTTCTCAATACAATCAGCGTAACCGTTTCCAAGTGCGATATGACACGAGGCATTCTCATCGAAAAGAATACTGTAGAAAACCTTTCCGCTTCTGAAGATCGGGGAACTCGAATCCACCAGTGCGACTTCTCCGAGAGTCCGGGCACCATCGTCGAAGTTGAGGTACTGTTCCAGCATTTCCCTGTTGGTATCGGCGCCGAATTCCACAACCCTGCCCGCTCTGAACCTGAACCAGGCTCCGATAACCTGGGTTCCCAGAACCTCTACAGGTCGGGTGGTTTTCACCAGGCCCTCTGTCCTGGTAAAATCCGGTGTACTGAATATTTCTTCAGTGGGAATGTTCGGAAAGAAATCCACACCCTTCTGATTGACGCAGCTGCCCCCCGCAAAAACCCTGTTCGGTGCCATTCCTATGTACAGATCCGTATCGGGTCCCGTGAAATGAATTCTGTCGTACCTGGCCCTGTTCATGTGTTCGCATCTCCGTTTGAGTTCTGCGTCGTGCTTAAGCCAGGCTCCCGCGGGATCATCATTGTCCAGACGCAGAATAGGAACAAGCACTTCCCATATTCTTCTTTCCCAATCTTCATCGCTTCCCAGTACTTTTGCAGCCCAGGTTTCGGTTGGATGAAGACAGACGTTCCAGGCGATTCTGTTGGCGGAAATACCCTTTAAGAATCTGCGCATCACTTTCGAACTTGCCTTGCTTACTATTCCCACCCGTTCGGGATCGGCTCCTTCCATGATATCCGGGAATTCCGGTCCTCTGAGAGATATGCTGCTCCAGCCGTCAGTCATATAGCTATCGTACATATTCTCAAGGTGTGATGGTGTGAACTTCAGGAAATCAGCATCAAGTGTCCTGTCGATCCTGAGCCTGCTCAATTGGGGATCGGAGAACTGCAGTGATACAATGGAAGCTCCTTTTGAATAGGCGGCTTCTGCCAGAACCTTCGCGAATTCCCGCTGGGCCACTTCGGTACGTATTAAAAGAGGCTCTCCCGCCTGAAGATTTATCGCTGTTGAAACGATAACTTCAGCATATCTTCTTCTGAGTTCATCAAAATCCATTATCCAATCTCCATTCAATCTAATCACATTGTTCTAGAAGAGACCGAGAAAATCCACTCCAAGGGCTCTGTAACTCTCACCGCCTGTTTCAAGAATATCAATAAACTGCAATGATATTCTTACCTGCCCGAAACTCTCCCAGTAGATCTCACCGCTGAGGAATCCGCCATTGTTGTCAAAACGGACTGAGTCAGCTTCATCCGTTGCAAAATCGTATTCCATCGCCAGCCCGAACCCGGCTGGAAGGCCTTTATTCATACCGACCCACACACCTGCATGAATCAGTCTTCTTACGTCTGCACTTATACCGACATGAAAGGCCATATCTCCGCCGAATGAAAGGAAGTTTTTGCTGAGCACAAGGTAGAAATCCCTCGCCGATTTTCGGTAAGTAGATCCGCTGCGGATCGCTTCAGGCTGATTATCAAATCCCAGTAATGCTCCGGGGAAGGATTCCGTTTCGTCGAAAAATCTGAATCTTGCCTTAAGATAAAGATGATTGAACCATGATGGGCTGTTAAGCCCTGTGATGTTCCATCCCCCGTAGCCCAGACCGACTGCGAACCTTGGCAGGATGCCTGCCATAAGAGAAAATGTTAAACCATCATTCGGAAAGGTATTCATGGAGAAGTGATACGTTCTTGGCGCAACAATGCCTGCAGTGGGCTCTCTTACCAGCCTCATAAGTTCTCCGGATACAGCTTCCCCTGCAGATGCCATAAGAAGACTGATAATAAGAATACTCCTGATAATCATATTCGCGGCCCCCTCCCCCTCGCAAGGATAACCGAGTTCGGGCCGAGAAGTTCTCTCAGCCTCTCAATCAATTCACGGTCAGGAAAGACCCTGATCGACCTGGAGCGTCCCTTAACCCTCCAACCCGACTTATGTCTTATATCCACGATGACATCTCCGCTCCCGCTGCTGGTCTTAATGTAATCAACAGCCTTCTGCAGCAGTTCAGTCCTCGGATTGCTGCCATCAACAATTATCGTTATTCCCGCCTTGAGCTGCAGTTTTATCCCGTCAAGCGAGTATACTCTTCTCGCGCTGAAACGGCTGTCGCCTCTTCTCCTTGATACTTCTCCATCCATAAGTACCAGGCTGCCGGGTTCAAGAAGATCAGAGTACTTCAGCAGAACATCGTTGAACACCACTACTTCACCAGTTCCGGTTCTGCCCTCAACAAGGACAAAAGCCATATCTCCGCGTTTAGTCGGTATGATCTTTTTCTGAAGGATCATTCCAGCGATGGTTACAATATTTCTTTCGCTTCTGTTAGCCGTCTCAATCGGATCGGTCGAAAAACTGTCTATTTCATCAGAATACATCTCAAGCGGATGCCCCGTCATGTAAAATCCCAGAAGGGATTTCTCGAGTGAGCAGCGATGCTCAAGTGAGAATTCCTCTATCTCTTCAATCACCGGTTCTTCGGCTGTAGAATCGTCCTCTTCATTTCCTGCTCCCTGAAACAGGGACATCTGCCCTGCTTCTTTGTGTCTCCGTGCGGCAGCTCCGTAATTGGCAGCCTTATCGATAGAATCCAGGAGGGATGCTCTGTTAACATCAAAACAATCCATCGCTCCGGCACCAATGAGTGATTCCATCGTTTTTCTGTTAACATCCCCATTTTCGAGCCTTGTACAGAAATCGAAGATGCTTTTGTAATCACCATTCTCAAGCCTCTCTTCGATTATTGCCGAAGCCGGGCCCTCACCGACATTCTTAATCGCAGATAATGCGTAGACGATCCTGGCGCTTTCATCCACATCAAAGACCACTGAACTTGCGTTAACTGACGGCGGGTTTACTGTAATACCTATTCTGTTGCATTCTTCAATTGTCCTGGTAATCTTCTCTATCTTACCTATCTCACTTGTGAGACACGCGGCAAGGAATTCGGATGGATGGTGAACCTTAAGCCATGCCGTCCAGTAGGCAAGGGCAGCGTAACAAACAGCGTGCGATTTATTGAACCCGTAACCGGCGAATTTCTCGATAAGATCAAATAGTTTTTTTGCCGTTCCTTTGTTAACGCCCCTGTTAACTGCTCCTGATGTGAATTTCTCCCTCATCTGAGCCATAACTTCGGGATTCTTTCTGGACATCGCCACTCTTAAAGTGTCGGCTTCCACCATAGACATTCCAGCAAGAACATTTGCTATCCTCATAACCTGTTCCTGATAGATGATCACACCGTATGTCGGGGAGAGAATATCTTCCAGGTCGGGGTGAAGATAGTTAATTCTGAAATCCTCAGCTCCCGAATCAATACCCTTTTTATTGTCTGCGTAAATATCTATCATGTCCATGGATCCGGGTCGAAAAATAGCCACGGCTGCTATTACATCATCGAAGCAGCTGACATTGATTTTTCTAAGAGCTTCACGCATACCGGAACTCTCCAGCTGAAATACACCAGCTGTTTCTCCTTTCCGGATGATCTCAAATGTCTCCGCGTCGTCGAATTTCAGCTCTGTGACTTTCAGTCCCGGTTCTTTCCTGCGGATCAATTCCTGAGCCCTGTGAATAACGGTAACGTTCCGAAGCCCAAGAAGATCAAGCTTGAGAAGACCGATCTTCTCCGCACTCTTCTTTTCGAACTGGGTTGTAATACCTTCTTTTGCAGAATAGAGAGGAACGTAATCCCTGAGATTACCCGGAGCAATGATAACACCGGCAGCATGCACGCCGGAGTGTCTTGCGAGATTTTCCAGTATGTAACCGTAATCGAATAACTTTGCTATCCTCTTCTCGTCAATGACCCTCCTTGAAAGCTCCGGAACGCTCCTTACTACATCAGGGAGCGGTGCGCCTGGATCCGGGGCCGATGCCACCAGCTTCGCCAGGACATCTCCCTCCGAGACGCTCAGCCCCATGACCCTTGCGACATCACGAACAACCGACCTGTTTCTTATCCTGCTGAAGGTTATCAGCTGGCAGACATTCTCCCTGCCGTACATCTCAATGATGTGATCGATGATCTCACCCCTGCGTTCGCAGCAAACATCAAGATCTATGTCAGGCATTTCTTTTCTTGCGGGATTTAGAAAACGTTCGAAACTGAGATCGTAATCCAGGGGGTTGATACCGGTGATATCAAGCGAATAGGAAACCAGGCTTCCAGCTGCAGAACCCCTTCCAGGACCAACAGGTATGTTCTTAGACCTTGCCCACCTCATGAATTCCGACACGATAAGGAAGTACCCCGGAAAACCCATATCCCCGATAATACCCAGTTCGTAATCGAGCCTTTCCAGTTCAGAGCTCCGGGGCTCTCTTTCAAGACGATTGACAAGACCCTCGCTGGATAGCTTCTTCAGGTATTCCTGCATATTCTGCTCCCCCTCTGGAAGGGGGAATTCCGGCATCAGGACATCTCCCTGAGAAAGTACAAAATCACATTTCTCAGCAAGACTCACTGTGTTTGTTACTGCCTCAGGTATCCAGCTGAAAAGCTTCTGCATCTCCAGGGGAGTTTTTACGTAGAACTCTGAGGTTCCAAAACGCATCCGGCCAGGGTCATCCAGATTTTTCCCGGTCTGAATACACAGGAGCACTTCGTGGGCTTCGTGATCCGATTTCCTCAGGTAATGAGCATCGTTGGTTGCCGCCACCTGCGCCTCTGTTTCTTTCGCAAGTTCAGCAAGCAGAGGCAGAACGATCTTCTCATCGTTCAGTCCATGGTCCATGAGCTCTATGAAGAAATTATCCCTGCCGACAAGATCCTGGTAGAAGCGTACCGCATCAACTGCTTTCTCCTTGCGACCAGCAAGGAGATGCTGGGCTACTTCCCCCTGGAGGCAGGCTGAACCGATCAGCAGGCCTTCGCTATGCCTGGCCAGGAGATCTCTATCTATTCTGGGCTTGTAATAAAAGCCATCGATATACCCTGCAGATGAAAGTCTGGAAAGGTTGCGATATCCAACGTCATTCCTTGCCAGGAGTGTAAGATGATATCTTTTCCCGTTTCTGCTTCTGTCGGTCATGGATGGATAGGCAAGATAAGCTTCCATTCCCAGAACAGGATGGATATCTCTTTCAGTCATCCTGTCAAAAAACTGAACCGCACCGAAGAGGCTGCCATGATCGGTTACTGCAACGGAATTCATTCCATTCTCGGAGAGATACGCGGCAAGACGGTCAAATCTGATGGCGCCGTCAAGAAGGCTGTATTCAGAATGCAGATGAAGATGAACAAAATCGACAGGAGTACTCATTCGGACTGATCCGTTTTCCCCGCCTCTGAATTCTTCCCCGAGTCTTCATACATGCGCTCAAACTCCCGCTGCTCCTCCCGGTCTACCCTGTCTATCAGATCCTCTCCATCTTTTCTGTATTTCAGCACGACATAGATCAGTGTCCAGGCGGAAGAGCAGCTGGAGAGGAAATACGATATGATTATCAGGAAAATGGCAGTTCCGGAAATACCTGCCAGAAGGCCAGCCGGACCTGACCATGAGTGAATATCTCCCTGTTGCCCGAGTAATCCTGCAAATAATGGTAGTGCCTCCGGTGCAAGCATCTGCGGACCCGATGTTAATGCGGCTACCAGCCCGGTGTCTCCCGCACCGGCAGAAACCGAAAGAGATAGAAAACTGATGGCAACCGATGAGAGCAGCAGAAAAGCTGATACTCCCAGCACAATAACCAGAATCGACAGCAGCCAGTACAGGCACAACCTCCATGACTGGGAGGTAAGTGTTGAGAACACTTCGAAGATCGATTCAAATGAATCTCCCCCTGTGCAGGCTACAATGGACGGCATGAGCTTCAGAGAGAGGATCAGCGCAAGCAGAGTCAATACTCCGAGCAGCATTGCACCCCACAGTGGCAGCGAAAGCAGTGCCGCGGCAACTGGACCAACTGCCGGGATCCTGGATATCAGACCCGTCAGGGCACCGGCACCGTAAATGAGAAGGAGCGTAAGAACAAGCATCATGGGAATTGAGATCAGAGGTACCGTATGCTCCTTTGCAAAAGAAGCAGCATCGGAAGCTGAGAAGAACTCATCTCCCCGGAGCTGCTGAAATGTCATCTTCGATACCATTAACGATCCGCGCATAAGCACGTAAATTATCAATACAACCCCGGCAGCAAGAAGAATAACCGGGACTGGGTCAGCCCAGAAGAGAGATCCGGGCAGAGGAAGCAGGCGGCTCTGGCTCCATATCGATGCAAGATCACAGCCGGCGGCAAAATAACCCAGGTAAACGAAAAAATCCCATATTACCCAGGAGAGAACAAGAGTTTTAAAGAAGATCCAGATCTTCCTTGCACTGAAACCGTACCTCGTGCACGCAGGAATATCTTTTACAGTGAAAGTAAGTTCTTCAGCCATATCAGCTCCCTCCCTGGACTTGTTGTTCATCGATGAATAATACTATCAGTCGTTCTTTTTCGGTAGGCCAGAGTGAGCCCGGTAACGCTCATGGCTCCGGAATCCAGCAGCACTCCCGCAGCGCTGTCAATGGTGCTGCAGGTTGTTGCCACATCATCCACAAGCCAGATGTTCGCTCCCTCCGGCACTCTGTATCGACCGTTCATGTGGAAAACACCAGCGACATTCTCTCTTCTTTGAGATGGAGACAACCCAACCTGCGAGGGGCTGTCATCCTTTTTGAGAATATCATGACTCCTGCACCCTGACAAGGATGCAAGTTTTGCAGTGAGCAGAGCAGCCTGATTGTACCCCCGCTCCCTCTTTCTTTTTCTTCCTGCCGGTACAGGCACAAGAACATCACCCGGAGCCGGAAGCTTCATGGAATAGTGCATAATCATGCCAGCGGCCGCTCGAGCCAGGTGCTTCCCCCCTTTGAATTTCAGCCTGACAACGATCTCCCCTGGAAGACCCCTGTACAAAACCGCTGAATAAACAGGGACTCCGGCCACTCCAGCTTCCATATGGTCCGAAGGATTCAAAACAGGAGCACCTGTACTGCTCCAGTGAGCCTCACTGCATCTGTCAATTCGGAGTTTACACCAGGTACAAAGTAATTCACCGTCTTCCAGGCTGCAGCCGCACGAGGGGCAGACTTTCTTCAGAAAGAGGCCGAGGATATTTTTCGATAGCGGAGATATAGCCATATACCAAGCAGAATGGAGGACAAGAGCATAATCAGGCTGATGAACTGGTTATCGGTTATACCGGATCTGCCAGCTATGGAACTGAATCCGAAAAGTAAATTCGGTTCATGATCAAAATACCTGAACTCCTCTATTCCAAACCTTGTAACCCCGTATAATCCTGTGAAGAAAGCGAATATGAAACCCGGAAAATGCTTTCGGTGATCTGCGAGAAGCAGAACGATTATCATGAACAGTCCTGCCAGAGAGCTGTACAGTTGAGTGGGATGAATATGAGCACCCGGCAAAATCCCGGTACCCGAGTATGGCATCGCCAGATCGGGAAAAGAAACTCCGAGTGAGCATGATGTTTCGGAACCGAAACAGCAGCCGTTGAAGAAACATCCTATTCTCGTTACGAAGATTCCCAGCGCAAAGGATGGAATAACCGCATCGGAAAGTTCCCACACGGGGAGTTTCTTCCTCCATATGGTATAGAACCCCACGGCTACAGCAAGGATGACACCGCCAAGCATACTCAGACCGTAAAGCCCTTTCCATATGGCAATTACGTCAAGCCAGTGTCCCTGAAATTCGGAGACGTGTGTAACAACATAGAAAAGGCGTGACCCTACAATCGCGGCTATCATTAACCGTACTCCAAGATCGTACACATCGTTTTTCTGTACACCCGCCGCCTCCCCTCTCCTGGCGGCCAGCCACAGCCCCAGAACGAAGGACAAAGCAAGCATGAGCCCATAGGAATTGATTGGAATGGAACCGATTCTGAACAATACTGGGTGCATTCAGGAAACCTCCATGACAGTTCTTTCTGCTATCAGGGTAATCTAAGCCCTTAATACGAGTCTGTCACTCCAGATCAACTCATCAGCAAATCCAAAGGGCTTTCCATGGTTTTCTTCATACCTTTCATCACATGCAGGTAGATCCTTGTTGTCTCAATGCTTTTGTGCCCGAGCAGTTCCTGAATCTCGCACAGATCAACTCCTGCCATGAGCATATGCGTTGCAAAGCAGTGGCGCAGTGTGTGAACACCAGCGCGTTTATTGATACCGGATTCCCTGACAGCTTTCCTCATTCCCTTCTGCACGCAAGAGGGATGAATGTGGTGTCTCCTCACATTCCCGGTTATTGGATCCACTGAAGGCTTGGAACTGGGAAATATATACTGCCAACACAATTCCAATCCTGCTCCCTGGTATTTTCTCTCAAGAGCAGAGGGAAGAGAAACAGGAACACTTGAAGTTCCCAATGATGAACGAACGATTTCAATCTGCTTCTGTAGCAGGGGAACCAGTATTCTGCCAATTACTGTAACTCTGTCTTTGTCACCCTTGCCACTTCGAACGGTCAAAGAAC
Source organism: Candidatus Fermentibacterota bacterium (assembly GCA_030592645.1). GTDB lineage: Bacteria > Fermentibacterota > Fermentibacteria > Fermentibacterales > JCC-6 > Aegiribacteria. The sequence continues at coordinate 27,893 of JAUVIR010000041.1, forward strand.
AATTCTGTAAATCCAGATCCTGCACACGAAGATTCAAAGCTTCAGACAGTCTGATTCCGCTGGAGTAGATAAGGCACATTATTAGTCCAGGTAATCCTACAGCAGTCTTCAGGACTTCGCGCACCTCATCTGCAGTAAGTACAACGGGAAGCCGATTAGGTACCCTTGCCCTTACCGAGTCAATTCCTTCTGGTTCTTGTCTCCAAACATTTCTAAATAGATACAGGATAGCATTAAACGCCTGGTTCTGTGTCGAAGAAGCGACCCTTTTTTTCAGAGCAAGGTGTGTCAAATAGTCACGGAAATCCTCATCGGATCTACCATCATGCCCATTCCTTTCACAGTATTTAAGAAACCTAATGCACCAGTATATGTATGCCTTTTCAGTTCGCCTTGAATAATGTCTTGTTCTTAAACAAGTCCTCATCTCGTCCAATGGAGTAAGACTGGTATCAACAGCTTCCTCATAATCAATTAGATACTTTGAGCAATATATCTTCACTGCTTCAAGTGCCTGTCTTATCTGCCAGTCTTTCCTGCCTTCCGTTTCCAGAATATCCGCATACATTGCTTCTTCAGGCTTTCCCATTGAAAGAAAATGCTTCACCCACCATACCATGTACGGAACCTGATTCTGCCTCACTAAATTCTTCTCAATCAACTCTCCCTCATATAGTCTTAAATTCTCCTGCACCTCATAACCTCCTACTTTAACAGATTCCACTAAACCAAGGTAATTACG